>JABEVB010000110.1 GCA_013044165.1 Phycisphaerales bacterium | reverse complement strand
TTAACGGATAGTTACCAATTGTCACGTCCTCTCCGCCGCCGCTTTGGGTGGCCAGCCGCGCGGGCGCTTTCCCATGCTGTTCGCGTTTGGGCCTGAATTCTTCCGATGTCGCAACCATTAGGTCGCCTCAAATACGCTGCGCACGATTATACCGCGCGGCCGCAGTTCGCAACAAATTCGGATCGTCGCTGCATCGGAAACGGTGGATGTCACCTTTTCGTGTGTCCGCACGCCTTCGCAGGGCGCGCGCCCCCCCCGCAGCAGCCGCTAAGCGGCATCACGAGGCCGTTCCCGCCGCAGTCGGCGATCGACCTTGCGGCCCAGTCGCCACACCGAGACGCAGACTGCTATCGCGTTCATCAGTACCCCAACGGAAAGTAGTAACTCAAGCCCCTGCCATGTAAAAAAGGAGTTGGTCATTCGTCCAATCTCCTCGCGATACGGCCAAGCATTAGCCCGGCCAATCCCAAGAATATGACTGCAATGCCTAGAAGCACGTTGCCAAGATAAATTGTCGGCGACATCAGTTGCTCCAATCTAAAATAACCTACCGGCAGCCTCAAGGCAGAGTGGTAGTCTGTAAAACCGATCCCAGGCTGGTCGTCGTGCTAGGGGCAGTCTCCTCGGCGCTGGCCGCCCACCCCAACACCTGGCCGCCTATTACAGCAACACCGCCCGCCGCCGAAGCAATGGCGCCCGCAACTTGCCCCCCGGGAATCAATACCACTATTCCGCCAGCAACCGACGCGGCACCGCCTGCGAGAGCCAGTGCATTTGCCGTGTTGTTGATCGCGTCCGCGTTGTTCGTCACTATCGTCTCGGTAATCTGCCGGGTGCGAATCACAGTGAAAGTCTTAAATTTCACCTCGCATTGTGCCGGCGCACCATTGTGCGCGGGAACAAATATTGTCTCCTGCGCCCTCACGTGGTATGTACTCGCGCGAATTTCGGGATCTACTTTCGTGTAGGTACGGTAGATCCAGCCAGATTCGGTAGTTGTGGCCGGGCCATTAGAATGCGCGATCCGGTTGACAAGGTTAGGCGTAGCCGATACGGTCCAACCCAGCGGTATAGCAGACTGGGCCTGAGCAACGGTGAGACGCCGACCCGACGGGTCGGCTTCGAGCACGGGCGACGAATCTACAAACTGATATGTATTCGCCCCATTGATGTATTGCAGCGGGTCCTGGCTAATCCAAATGCCCAAGCTCGCTGAATAATTTCTCGCACCGAAATGATACAACCCTGTCGCCGAATCAAATCTGCCGCCCTGGTACATGTATTGCCAATTCAACGCGTCAGGCACCGCATTAAAGCTGGCATCGAACGTTTCGACGCTGCCATAGGGCGAGTACACAAACCGTTCGCTTACACCCCAGGTTTGCGTGGCGGCATCGTAGGTGATTAACGACGTAACATTATAGTTGGCGTCATAGGTGGTATACACGCGCAAATCAGGCTGAATCGTGCCTGCCACGAAGGTGTCGCGCAATACCATTGCATTAACATAGGTGGCGCTCCATACATATTGGTATTGCGTATCGCTGGCCGCTGTGCCATTCCAGCGTTCTTCAAGCACCTGGCCGCTCGCTGAGTAATACAGATTCTTCACCGTGTTGGCCGGTATGCCTGGTGCGGCGACGGGGTAGGTTTCCGTAACGCGCTGCGAGATTGGGTTGTACGTATATTCGGCGATGATTTGCCCGGCGCTATTCGTTACCGACACCAGCCGGTTCCACGCATCGTACTTGAGCGTGTTACCGTTCTGATCGGTGGTCATGTTGCCGTTTGCATCATACTGCGGCGTGCCCGCTGTGCCGCTGATGCTGGCAATCTGGTTTTGATCGTTGGTGGTGCGCGTTTGTGTCGTGCCGCTGGTCGTATTGCTCGACCAATTACCCTGTGAATCGAGATTCCAGCTTTGATAGGCGGCTCCGCCGCGCGTAACTGCCGTGAGGCGATTCAGGTTGTCATTGGTGTATGTTTCAGAGTACGCGCTGTTAAGCACATTATTCTTGCTGGTGACGTTGTTGTTCTGGTCATACGTATAGGTATAACCATCGAGCACGGTGCCCGCACTGTTGGCCCACTGCTGGCTGGCAATGCGCCCAAACTGATCCAGCCCGGTGTACTGATCGCCGCCGGAGCCGATGCTGCCCGCTGTGCCAAGCAGGCTCATATCAATGCCCGTCTGCGGCCTCGATATGCCAACTATCGTGCTTAACCCCAGGTAGCTGTACTGCTCCAGCACCTGATTGGTGTCGCCGGAGTTGGCCCCATCCATAATGAGGCTCAATCGGCCGATGGAGTTATCTATCCCGGCTTCATAGCCGAAGTAAATGCTGCGTCCATTGGGATAAATCACGCTCATCGGAATGCTTCCAATACTTGGGTCACTATAGGTGTATTGTACCACCGGTGTGGTGCTGGTATCTACAGCGCCATTCACCGCCTGGTATTGCTGCGTGATCTGCCCCAACCCGTTGTAGATGTTTTCCACCTGATTGACGATTTGTGTCCCCGCAGTATCCGCATAACTGGTCAGCAGGTAAGGCAGGCCCTGGCTGTTATATGCCGTATCAATGCGCAGAATGCTGCCATCAACGCCAGCCCCCAGCGTGGTGACAACATCACTGATTTGCCGGCCAAGGTTATCGTAGGTGATCTCGTGCGTGGAGCCGTTGCGATCTGTGACGGTGATGGTTTGGCCAAGGGCGTTGTAGGCGTTACTGACTGCGTCGTTCTGGCCGTTGGACGGGTAAACGGTTTGGTACAGCAGGTCATTGCTGGTAAGCGTGCTGCCGGTGGTTGGGCTTACACCGTAGAGATAGGTGGTGGTTTGGGTGCTGGTTGCCAGCGTATTGGCATCCACGTTAATGGCCGTCATGCTGGTTTGATCACCCAATCCGTCATAATTGAATTCCGTTATTTGATTGGCCGAAGTGGCTTGGGTAGAGAGCCAATTGTCGAGCGCGGGTCCCGTATCGCCTGCGGGCACGGGTGTGCCGGAGTAATTGGCGATGGTCGCGACGGTTTCGCCGAGGTTGTTGTAGAGGTTCAGCGCCATAACGCCACGGGCATCGGTGGTGACGCTTTGCCAGCCCGCGGGGTTGTAGCTGGTGAGGGTGATTAAATCGCCGGTGAAGTTGCTGTCGGTGACGGATGCCGGTGCGGCTGCCGGCCTTGCCCATGGAGTGGCCGCACCGCCCGTGCCGGTTGGGTTTGTGCCGGCATTAACGCTGGCGATGACCCGGTCGGCATTGTCGTAGTACGTGCCGCTGTAGTAAATGCGGGCCGCAAGAGAGCTGTTGGTACCGCCGGTAGCCGTAACCGTCAGGCTGCCATCGGCATTGGCCGCGTCGGTAAACAGCGAACCCGTGCTGCCCGTGCCGCTTTGCGGGTCGGTGCTGAAGCGTTGGGCGGTGACGGTTTCAACCTGGTTGCCATCGCCATCGTAGCCGTAGGCGGTTTGCTGGATGACGATGTCGCTGGCGACGGAGCTTGCCGCGGCAGCGTTGCCCCCGACGCAGCGTTCCATGAAAGAAGTTTTCCGCAGGCAGTCGCCTATCGGGCCAGAGATGGGCCGCAGATTGAAATCGAAGTCCGCCGTCGCAGTGGTAGAATCCCGGCGAATTCCTTGAGCTCTACTGCTCGACTGTTCAACTGTTCTACCCTCTCGGCGAAGCCGTGCGACCCTCATCTGCCGGTGCCGGAAATTATCGTCCGCAAGGCGGCATAGGCACCGCAAACCCAACGGGCACGCACAGCCGCCAGCGGCCACAGTGCGCGCCAGCCTCGGCTTCTTCGGGCGACGCCGCCTGTCCGCGGACCAAATTGTGCCATTGATGCCCATTTTCTCGCTCAACAGTTCGCTTGCCGCCCGGAAAAAGATACGTTACGATGAAAACAAGTGAACATACAATTCAGTGGGCCACCACAGCCAGTATAAATCGCCGACCGTCCCGCTGTCATAAATATTTTGGCTGGTTTGGGTCATGTTGTTGCCGCTGCCAGTTTATTTTCCACGAACTTTGACTGTGATTCCAACGTCGGAGGATTTCGGCATAAAGGCCGAGGCTGGCGGCTCGTTCTGCTCGCGTGGGTACGCCCCCGGAAAAAATCCGCAACGGGCCGCTGGTCGTTGAAATATCCAACGGTAAATTGCATTTTCTCCATAGCCTGCGTCATAGTCGAATGCATCACAATCGGTAAAATAAAATCCCTTGCCCACCATTCCTGACGACCGGTAGTACGCTTTAGTAAGAAGGTACGTCGCGAAAAAACCGGAAAGGCGGCAGTCCGGCGGGGTTGTTACAGTGGTAAGGACATGAACTTCCCAAATGGCCCGTCGGAGGGATATCCGGGGAACATCCGATTTAGCATCCGCATATATGCGACCGCTCGGCAACTTAAGCATCAGTGGCTTTGAGAGAAAGAGCGTGTGCATGATCAGGCTCTTCACCCTGTGCTGATTGGCCGCGGCACAATAAACGGTGATACCTAACGCCCATTTATAAAAATTTTTACTGCGACGCATCTTCCGCGCGTAGGCTACAATCTTCGGTGGTAGCGGTAGTCCCCATAGTGGGTGGCCGTTGTAACCCATCTTCTCCATTTTACTGAGGGCTTCGAGCCCGCCCTCCACCGCCGCCACATCCTTGGCACGCACTCGCGAGGGTAGCGGAAGGCCGCAGGGTAATATTGCATCGCCGTTGTCCAAGCTGTACAAAGTGCGACCCTTCGGGTCTTTTCGCACCCCCAAGTACAAAACGGCGATGGTTCCCGGCGAGATGATCGGGCCCAGTGTTAGTGGGGCCTGCCAACCGCCGCCCAGGAACCCGTTAACATTGCTGCGGGCGACAATGGTTTGATTGTCGCCGATTTTCTTGCCGTCCATTGAATAGAGAACCCGCAAAGTTGTTCGCGTGGCGAATGCCTTAGGGAGACCATAGCAGAGGCTATCCTTGGGTTCGGCCATATCGCGGAATGCCAGAGATTTGGCAACCACCACAATCCACCGCCATTTGAAATTAGGCACTACGACGTTCACGGCGACAGCGGATGGCGTTAGCGAGAAAAGAGCAATAAGCCAGATGTAAGCCGCTAGAGTGGCCTTTACGGCCATTCTCCTTGGCCAGCCGTTATAACGAGGGGTACAGCGAGCCGTCATATCCACACCTCCGGATTGATTACGGTGTTACCCAGCGGTCCGGTCGTTACCGGCACAAGTGTTCCATCGGTTATTAGCGTGAACATTTGAGTTCCGGCAGGAGCGAACCCCGCGCCGGCCACCAAGCTCAATTGATTATTGACCGTCGTCGCGTCGAATGTCGCCGTCCATGCAAAAGATGCCAACTCGGTATAGGCGGCGGGTGTCTCGGGGTCTACGGTGCTAACTGCGAGATACATCTCGAACGCGACATTGAAGTTGAGGGCGACGAGAGGGTCACCGAGCGGTTGGTTGCTTTGATTTTGCGGAGAAGTCAACGGTATGTTCACGAACGGGCTGTCGGTTGTTTGGAGAGCCTTCGACCCGTTGGCAAGTGACGTACCCCAATATCCGAAGCCGTTGGCGTGTTGGCTGTCGTACCAGGGTAGCGTGGTCATCTGTGTCGTGTTGCCATCGAGATAAGTGTTGCCCTGCGCAACTTCTGTGAGAGTGAAGTTACCATTCTGGCCCGCATAGGTTGCGTTGAACGAGGTGACCGAAGCATTTTGGATGTATCCGATTCGCATGAAAGCGTCGCCCCATCCGCCGTTCGGACCAGTTAACGTGACGCTATTCCTAAAAGTGACGGAATTATTGGCGACAGATGCCTGTTCGTCGCCATTCACGACTGTAAGCGTCGCCCCTCCATTTGGGACGACCGTACTACCTGGCGTCACCGCCACCTCCACGACGTTAACATTCCACTGCCCTGAGAAACCATCGTTAAGATCAAATTTGAGCGAGGCGATCTCCGGCCCGCTGTCCCATTGCACCTCGGCAAGTTCTGCGCCCGAGCCCTGTAGCGTAACAGTCCCATTGGCGGTGGACCACGCCGACGTATTCCCTAACATTGCGGTCGTGAGCGGGCCACTCACGCTGTATTCATACTTGCCATAACCCGGAACATTTTGCGACCCCATGATTTGCCACACATTGTAATAGATGGTATCGACCTTGATTGCTGGGCTGTTGTTTCCCGACTCCCAACTTAGCGTCACCGAACCTTGGCCCGTTTGTGTTGCCTCGACATAAAGCGTTTGACTCTGTGAGGCGTTAAATGACGTTGTGGTTGTTACCAATGCCTCCTTTTTGTTGTCCAACCATATCTGAAGGCCACCAGTCGTACTTAAGGTGTATTGGCCGCCAACTGAGGTCGGGGAAAGTGGTTCAATTGTCATTTGCTGAATCGCTGGGTCGGCTAAGCTAAGGTCGGTATAGCTGGAGGCGGGGAGAAGGGTATTGTTGGAGCCAAGACGGTAGGCGTAGTCATTGCTATTAAGCAGTATGTAACCACCCTGTGATGGGTTCTCGGCTGCGCTCTGACTGAACGTTGCGTTGTTGGCACCGGCGGAATTTTCGACCTCCGAGACCTTACCCGAAATTACAGAGATGGAGGCAGTCGCCACGAGGCCCGCGGACTGAGTACCAGTGTCCAGGTGCGCGGTAAGTTGGAACCGGTTGTTCCCGTTGGTGGTGTCGAGAGTCACTTCTGTGCCCGCGTTTGCTGGCAAGACTCCGGATGCCGGGCTTGCCGCGTTCCCTGTGATGCTCCACGAAAGTAACGGGGCACTTGAGTCAAATTCCGGGCCACCGTACTGCATGGAGTCTTCCAGCCCATATGGAACGGCATTTGCAGGGGCGCCGTTCTGAGGGTCTATCGCGAGATAAAAGCTGCCGGGCGGGGAGCCAGGCAGCACAGTGATGGCGTTGCCGGAATTGTTAGGGTCGGTGAGCGCCAAGGAGAATGTCACCCAGCTTGCATTCTGGTGGTGGTCTTTTTGATTCTGGATGTAGTAATAGTTGCCGCTGGTATCGTTGTATGCCAAGCCTGTCGAGTCAACAATAATCCCATAGGAGTTTCCGGAGTAACCAGCACCGCCCGGCGCGGCTGCAAAGTTGCCAACCGTGACGCTTTGGCCGAGACTGGTATTTTGCGCACCGCCACTTGCCAACAGCAGCATTGCCTGCTGCCAGGAGTCAGCTTGAATCGGCGCCGCGGCATCCTGAACATTCATTGTGTCATTATAGCCCGTGCCCAAATTGGTATCCGCACCGAGGGCGATCTGGTAATACAGAGGCTCGGCGACCGTGGCGAGTGTCGTCAAGCTCACCACCGGACTCCAGGGCGAAGAGCCGTTGGCGTTGGTCGCCTGAATGCGATAGCTGTAGGTTGTATTGGGCATCAGACCCGTTGGCAGCCAGGTATCGGCTGTGCCGGGGATTCCGGGGGTTCCGTTGGTGGTGCCGCTCACCGTGGTCCAAGTGTTACCCCCATCGGTGGACTGCTGCACCGTGATGCTGGTTGCATTGGGTATCGGCCGCCAGGTAATCCGCCCGTCCGAGCCGGAATAGACTTCGGTATGAATGCTTTGGGCCATTTCAGGTACGACGTTGCTGCTGGTGAGGGCCCCGACACTCACATTGGAGAAGGTAGCAGTACCCGTATTTGAGCTGCTGTTGCTGGTTTCGACCAGCCCCACCGTGGCCGAGGAGCTTAAGGCCACATCCGCTTGGCCAATCTGGCTCCAGTTTGTATCGTCTACCGAGATGTACCCGGTTGCAATACCATTTTGATAGGTCAGCTTCAGATACACTGGTGATCCGCCGGTAGGTGCGGCATAAGAGATATCCGCCGCAATAGATGCATTATCACCCTGGCTGGATCGGGCGAGGAATTGCACCCCGCCATTGGTGGTGATGAAAATACCTGCAAAGGCCGAGCCCGGATCGCCATTGGATCGCATCATCAGGCCCGTTTGGGCCATCCATGCCGGGCTGCTCTGACTGTTGACTTGAGCGGTGATCTGACCGTTGGAACCCAAGGTCTGGTAGACGTACTGGAAACTGTCCTGACTGCCGGCAACGTAGTGGTTTTGGGAGAGTGTGGGCGCTATTTCTCCAGCACCATTGATCGTGAATTGCCCACCGGAGCCATAACTGGCGGAGCCAGCGATAGCCGTGCCAATCTGGGCGGAATTCCACGGCGCGGGCAGCGAACTCGCAGAGGTTGTCGCAGAGGCAACAGATGAGACAGGGCCCATCCCTCCCAAGTTGGCGGCGATAACCTGATAATCATAGGTGGTATTGGCCTGTAACGCATTATCGGCGTAGCTTGTTGTGCCGACTGGGACGGAGGCTATCGTCTGATAATTCACACCATCGGTAGACCGTTCAACGAGGTAATTGCTGACTGAGCTGCCGGCGTTCGGGTCACTCCAAGACAGATTGATCTGATTGCCCCCCGCAGGCGTGGCAGTCAAACCGGTTACCGCGTGCGCCGGCGCTATGGAGTCGCCCAGTTGCACGTTTGAGAATGTCGCCGTTGCGTATGAAGCTGTGCCGCCGGAGGCGCCGAAGATACCGGCCATCACCGTGGCGGCCAGTGGGACATTCTCTGTTACACCGATCTGGGTCCAGTTTTGGCCGTCAGCGCTGTAATAGGCGGTCAGGGCGTCCCCTACGCGGGTCAGGCTGAGCCATATAGGTCCCGTCAGCCCCGTAGTGATGAGCGTGTTGGCCGGTGTTCCGGTGCCGTTGCGCCAGGCAAAGATAACGCCATCGCCCGGTGTGACCGCGAGCATCGCCGTGTTGCTGGACTCACCATTGTTTTCGCGGAACATGATGCCCGCCTGGGCACCGGCTGCGGTACTTCTTTGGCTGGCGACTTGGGCGATAAGCTCGCCATCGCCTGTATAGTTTGTAGTAGCGGCAGTGAATTGGTCGCTGGCGTTGTTAGCAATACCCATGCCCTGGTCTACGAGGCTCCATACACCTGTTGATGGATCGTAGGCGGCTGCACCAGAGCCGGGGCCAATCTGCTGCTGCGTCCAGCCGGATGGCATGCTGCTGCTGGCAGCGGTAACCGCCAGATTGTTCAGCGTCACCTGGCTCACCGCGCCGTTGCCGCCGGCGGATACCGCTATGCCTGCCAGGGCGGATGTGCCAACGGCCAGCGACTGTGTTTGGCCTATCTGGGTCCAAGCTGCGCCATCAGTGCTGTAGTAGGCGCTGAAGAAATTCGCCTCGCGGACAATCTGCAGCCATATTGGGCCGGTGGTACCGCTAACCCGCACTTCGTTGCTGCTCGCTCCGCTGCTGCTGCGCCACACAAACATGACGCCGTTACTGGGCGTGAGGACGGCAGCCGCGAATGGAGCGCCGGCAGCACTGGTGTCACGCAGCATCACCCCCGCTTGCGCCCATGATGCGGTGTCGGTTTGGCTGGTAACCTCGGCGGCAATCGAGCCGTTGCCAGCAAGCCCTTGGCTAATAAAATTTAGCTGATCCGACATCGTCTGGCCGCCTAAGCCGACCCCATTGCCGCTGCCTGTTACGGTCCATGTGCCCGAAGACGAATCGAACGCCGCAGACCCCAGATAAGCAGGGCTACCAATATTTGTATCAGCCCAACCGGACGGCAGGGAGGCGGCGGGGGTGATATTGAAAGCCGAGAACGCAGCCGTACTGATTTGGGAGTTATTGTGGGACGTTACCGCCAGCCCCGCCAAGGCACTGGTGCCGATCTGAGCCTGCTGCGTCGTGCCGATCTGCGTCCAGGTACTGCCATCAGTGCTGTAATAGGCATTGAATTCATCGGCAAAGCGTGTCAGCTTCAGCCAGACTGGGCCGGTAATCCCTCCAACGGTTGCCAGCGATGCGCTGGCACCAGCCGATGACCGCCATTGAAAACTCACACCCTGGCTTGGCGTCAAGACCACATCAGCAAATGCGGAACCGGCGGTGCTGTCGTTGCGAAACATCAGGCCGGCCTTGGCCCAGCCGTCGGTATTCGTCTGGCTGGCGACCTGCGCTACAATGCTGCCATCGCCGCTAAAGCTCTCACTGGCGAAGGTGAACTGGTCGCTGGTGTTCCAAATGTCGCTACCGCCGCCGCTGACCATCCAGTTACCTGTGGTCGGGTCGAAGGTGGCACTGCCCGGTATGGCCGGGCTGCCGATATCCTGATTGGTAAAGCCCGGCGGCGTAACGGAAAAGCTGTTGAAATTGACCGCCAAACTCTGCGTAGCGCTGCCGCTGGAGGCCGCGATACCCGCCAGATTGTTCGATCCCGTAAAGGTAATTGTGATCGGCGTGGAATTAATGGCCGTCCAAGTTTGGCCATCTTCCGAATACGATGCGGTGAAGCTGTCGGCATTGCCCGCTCCGACCGATTCCGACAGCCGCAGCAGGTAGGGTGCCGTCCACGAGCCGAGGCTGGTGGAGCTTATGCCGCCGCCGGCGACACTGCGGTACTCAAAATTGATGCTGCCATCGGGGTTTTCAAGCAGGGCTGCAAACGCGCTGTTGGCGGCGCTGGTATCGCGTATCATCACGCCCGCTTGCGTTACGCCGCCCGTGCCCGCCGTGTTGGTGATGGCACCGGGTTCTACCTCGATGGTGCCGCCGCCGGTAAACGTCTCTTGGGTGAAGTTGAATTGGTCACTGGTCCCGCCGCTGCCGCTGGCCACACCGGTGCCCCCTGCGGTAACGTTCCACTGGTTGGCGGATGGTGCGCCGTTGTAAACCGCCGAGCCGACGATGGCTGGTGCGCCGATGTCAATGTTGGTGAAGGGCGCCGGAACACTGCTCATCAAGATGCGCGGTTCCAGTGGCTCAAAAAGCAGACGCGGCCCCAGACGCGTATTGCCGCGATCACGGGACGTACCGAACGAGCGATCAGCGTTGCCCAACCGTCGCGTTGGGCCAGTCGGGTGCACCGCCGACCACTGCGCCGCAATCGAACGCAGCGGTGCAGAGAGCGCTCGGGCTAACATCTTTTGGAACCGCCGCCGCCGCAGGGATTTGGACTTGGGGGATGTCGCAACCATAACGCACACTCCTTAACGAAAGGATCGGTGGCAAAACGGCAACACTGATAAAGGCGTCTTATAACCAGAGATGAAAATAATTGTCAACAGAATTTTTGTCGAATTTTTGTGAATTCATCACGTAATGATTCACTAATATGTCGTAAGTAACTTTTATTTAAGCACCGATATTGAATCTACCAAGGACAGCCAACGTTTTTAACACGTACCCATGCAAACTATTTTTGCATATGCGCTGTGTCAAGACCGTTTCATTCATCGCAACCAAGCGATTACCTCATAACTTGACCACCGCAATATACCCCTCGCCCAACCCCCCACGCAATAAATACTTCTCAACCTTACAACAGCCGCCTCCGCCTTCGCCAGCTTGTTGGTAGATCATCATCGTCGTCGCCTCCGTGACTGATACCGTTTCCGACGTTACCACTGCCCCAGCAGAGCGGCCGGGACGAGCCTTCGTGCCTCTGCGTGACACCCACCGCGCAGCGCCCAATTACCCCTACTATGCCGCGTCTACAAACTTAACATGCTTAATAGCGCTCATAATTCTCAACCAGCCGCCAAACACCGCCGCCTCATGTCGCTGATCTTGTGGTCTACAACCACTTCAACACCCTGCGCACGCGCATCTTGGCATCCTTCAGCAAAATCCCAATGTTTTGCCGCTTTCATCTTGGCATCCTTCAAAAACAACCAATAGCCATGCGGGCTTCCTCCCAGCCACCGCACGCAAAAACACCCCATTATTCACCGCCTTTACGCCCGCACCGGCACTTTTCCCGCAAAACTCCAAGGTTTCGTCACTTTTAACTTGGCATCCTTCAAAACCGCGCAATATCCATGCATGTTTCCTTTCGCCAAAAAGTTCGAAAGGCACCGTTTTCCGTTCCCACACACCACAACTTGGCATCCTTCAAAAAAGCTTAGCTTCCTCACCAAAAATCCAACACCCCAAAAGCCTCCTCCTTATCCGTTGCGGCATGGATGCCGAAATCTCCCGGCTCTGCCGGGAAAGGCCTCCCTCGGCACGAAGCCAACGATCGTGGCTCTGCGGCGTCAGCCGCCGCCGCGTGGCCTACGTTTTGGCCAACGTCAAAAAAAGCCTGCATAACCCGCCACAGGCCACCGCCGGTTCCCCAACCCATTTTTCCTTGCATACGGCCCGCTAAAGCGTACACTAATTGGTGCGGGACTATATTGGCAGGGCCGTCGGCCCGGGAGGCGCTCGACAATACATTACGCCATCCAATATCATCAGCAGCGATATTAAGGCTTTTTGAGAACGGATTCATGACCAAATTACTCGAAACGATTCAGTCACAGGCCGACGTTAAACGTCTTTCCCTCGAACAACTCCATGTGCTGGCTCAAGAAATCCGCGAAACCATCATGACTACCGTGGGGGCCAATGGTGGCCACCTCGCGCCCAACCTTGGTACCGTTGAAATTATTTTGGCCCTGCATTATGTCTTCGACCTGCCTAAAGACCGCCTCCTCTGGGATGTCGGCCACCAGTGCTACCCACATAAGCTTGTTACCGGACGCTACAAAAATTTTGCCTCTCTGCGTAAAGCCGGGGGCGTTTGCGGCTTTCCCGACCCATCGGAAGGCCCTTACGATCTGTTTGCCGTAGGCCATGCTGGCACCGCCATCAGCACTGCCGTCGGCATGGCGCGGGCCGATACCCTCCTCAACCGCGATACGCGAATTGTCGCCCTCATCGGCGATGCTTCTATTGTTAACGGTCTGGCCTTTGAAGGCCTCAACAATGCCGGCACCCTTAAGCGGCAAATGCTGGTTATTCTTAACGATAACTCCATGAGCATCAGTGAGCCGCAGGGCGCTTTTGCCGGCTACCTCGAACATTTGCGCGTTACCCACACCTACGATGAAGTTAAAAAGCGCGTTCAAGAACTGCTCGATCATATTCCCTACGGCCAGCGCATTTCCGACGTGGGCGCTCATATTAAGCAGGGCATTAAAAATACCATCGCGCCAGGTCATATTTTTGAAGACCTCGGCCTCAAGTACTTCGGCCCCGCCGACGGCCACGACCTGCCCCACCTTATCGAAAAACTTAACGAGCTTAAGCACCTCAACGCCCCTGCAGTGCTGCACATTAAAACCATCAAAGGCAAAGGTTACGAATGGGCCTGCGAAGACCCCACCACATTTCACAGCCCAAAGCCCTTCAGGGTTGAAGGCTGCAGAGTGGTTATTAACCAGGGCAGCGGTCGCTCGTGGACCAGCGCCTTTGCCGACGCCATGGTTAATCTCGCCAAAACCAACGATAAGGTTGTTGGCATCACCGCCGCCATGCCCGATGGCACCGGCATGATTAAGTTAAAGCCGGCGTTTCCAAACCGCTACTTCGACACCGGCATCTGCGAAAGCCACGCCACGGCAATGGCCGCCGGAATGACCAAAGCGGGCCTTCGCCCGGTGGTGGCGATTTACAGCACCTTTTTGCAGCGGGCCTTTGACCAGATATTTCAGGAAGTGTGCCTGCAGGGCCTGCCGGTGACGTTTTGCGTTGACCGTGCCGGCCTGGTAGGTGACGACGGCGCGGTGCATCATGGCTTCTGCGATCTGGCATTTCTTAAGAGCCAGCCCGGCATGGTGCTGATGGCTCCATCCGACGAGCGAGACCTTGTGGCATGCCTCAACTTTGCCACCACACTCGATCACCCCAACGAAATTCGCTACCCACGCGACAACTGCCCGCCGCAACCGCTCGGGCCGGATGTTCCGTGGGTTATTACCCGCGAGGGCGGCAAATCGCGCACGCTCAAGGGCGGCGAAGATGCAACCATCATTGCCTATGGCTCAATGGCGTGGCAGGCCATGCAGGCCGCCCAACTGCTCGAAAACGAAGGCCTTAGCGTGGGTGTCATTGATGCTCGCTTCTGCAAGCCCATTGACAGCGAAATGCTGGAGGCCGCTTTCGCCGCAGGCAAGCCGATTATTACCCTCGAAGACCATTCCATTATCAACGGTTTTGGAACGGCCGTCATCGAGCTCGCCCAGCAGCGCCGCCTCGATGCCCGCTTGGTAACCCGACTGGGTATACCGGATCGCTTTATTCGCCATTCCAACCGCAGCGAGCAACTCAAAGAAATTGGCATAGACCCCACCGGCATAGCCGCCAGCGTACGCGCCGCTATCGCCGAGCAGGCCATACCCCACGAGCCAGCCCCGGCAACCCAAGCCAGCCGAGTATCAGTAAGACTGCGGTAACAGCAGTACCATGAGAACCGGCAACACCGCGGGATGCTAATGCTTTGACGCCACGCGAGACCCCGCCCGCATTGTCCCGTCGCCAGCAGGGCAATACACTTTATGTCGGGTGATTTATCATGGCTCAAAGATGTTCTATCTGCGGATGCCTGCTGCCCGAACCGCCAGTTCCAACCGACGCGCCAAGCACTTCGATTTGCGAAACTTGCGCAAGTTTGAATATAAGAGCGTCACATGGCAACTTGCAACGCAACCGCCAACAAAAAGCCGAAGCACGCAACCACCGGCAAGTTCGTCTTAGAAGCGTAAAACACCAATCGCCGGGGCCAAAGCCCTGGGCCGAAGCTGTACGATACGCCTTGGCACGATCCGCAGCCCTGCTTCTGGGCCAGCCCACGAAAGCCGGCATCGCCGACCGCATCGGCCGAGCGATCGCCATTGGCGTCTCAATCAGCGTGGGAATCCTCGCACTCGGGGCCGTATCACTCCTGATGCTATTAGGCGATTCTCCGCCAACGTCCGGTGTGCTGCTAAAGGCGCTGGCATTCGTTATGTTGCTGGCCGTCGGCGCATATTCGGTTATTCGAGGCATGCTGTGGTCCTTGACCAGCCTTCCCTCAACCAAAAATTGGGGCTGGCGACTTGCAAAGCTCGCTCTATTTCTTGTGCTCGCCGCATGGCTATATTCAAACTTCGCGGGCCGTTTGTAACATCGCGCCGGCCCATAAAGCGGCAAGCCAGTTGCCCGCTCGGCCGTCAATCATTGGCATGCCACGCGTCACTGCAGCCATCCACGCAAAAACGGCCATTCTCTGAAAAAAAGCCCGGCCTCACATCGTGCTACAAGGTATGAGGGCCTTTTCTCATGCCAGCGTCGAGGCGGAGGAAGACCTCTCTGTTAATTCAAAGTTAATAAAACCTTAATTTCATCTAAACTTGCGTTCCATATGGTATTTACCAGCCTCGCTGGCGCAGCGTCTCGTTCTATCGGCAGAGCAATTCGCGGCACAGCATTTTTTAAGGAGTAATGTTCATGGCGGCAGTTAACAACCAACTTCATGCCCAAGAGGTTTCGGAGGCGCTTAACGAAGTTAAGTTCAGCGGCTTTCATCTCCGGGCAATCATTACCGCTGGGATGGGGTTTTTTACCTCGGCCTTTGATCTGACCGTTATCGGCACGGCCCTCGCGCTGGCCGGCCCGGAATGGATGAAAGGCTTCATGGCCGACGGGGGCACCAAAGCCGGCTTTGCGTGGACCATGGCCTTGGTTGGATCGGTTTCGCTTGCCGCCACCTTTATAGGCGCCATCGCCTTCGGAACCATTGCCGACAAAATCGGCCGCAAAAGCGTTTACGGCATCGAGGCCATTCTCATGACGATTGGCGCCATTGGCAGTGCATTCGCCGGCGGACCTATCGCGATGATTGTTTGGCGCACCATCATGGGTTTTGGCATTGGGGGCGACTACCCGCTTTCGGCTGTGCTCATGAGCGAATATGCCAACCGCGAGTCGCGCGGCAAAATGGTGGGTATGGTGTTTTCGTGTCAGGCCCTTGGCTTTTTAGCCGGGCCGATTGTTATTTTAACCATGTTGGCCGCTGGGGTAAGCCACGATCTTACATGGCGTATCGCCCTCGGGTTGGGAGCTCTGCCCGCATTAGGTGTCATCCTGCTGCGTCGCACCATGCCAGAATCACCACGGTGGCAGGCGCGAGCCATGGGACGCAGCGCCGAAGCCGCCCAGTCGCTGGCAACCTACAGCGACGGGACCGCACAGGCCGGACCCCAGCGAGCCACGGGCGTGGTGCGCGAGCCGCTGACAAAGTATGCCCTTACCATTCTGGGCACCGCCGGCTGCTGGTTTGTGTTTGACTACGCCTACTACGGCAACACGATCGGCATGCCAACCATTATCAACTCAGTAGCTCCTCACGCCAGTCTCATGACGTCCGTGGCGTGGAACGTGCTGATCTTCGGAATCTTCGCCGTGCCGGGCTATGTGCTGGCTTTTATGCTCAGCGATAAACTCGGACGCAAAAGCATACAGATGGCCGGCTTTGCACTCATGGGCCTTATGTTTTTGGTGCTTGGTCTTGTACCAGCACTTTCGCAAAACGCGGCTGCGTTTATCACCATTTTTGGCCTGAGTTATTTCTTTGCGGAGTTTGGCCCTAACGTCACAACCTTTGTGCTTGCGGCCGAACTCTACCCAGTAAACCTGCGAACCACCGGCCACGGAATTTCGGCCGGCGTTGCCAAAATTGGCGCGTTTTTGGGCGTACTTTTCCTCAACGGCATCTTGGCCAAGATGGGTTTTGGCGGCGGTATGCTCCTCTCGGCGGGTATGTCTGTGGTGGGGTTGGTGCTTACGGCAGTATGCATTAAAGAACCCGCAGGCAAGTCGCTGGAGGAAGCCGGCCAAGAATCAGGCTGGGCCCCCAGCATCGAGCCGACCACGCATGAACGCCTGCCAGCGCCCGCCGGCGCATCGGCTTGATTCACTCGGCGGGTAAGCAGCGATTCGCCCTGCATTACCGGTTTGGCGGCCCAAACGCCGTGACCGTCGCAGGCTTCAGATAGCTGGAGAGAGCCTTATCCAAGGCATGATGCCCCCGCCCATCATGCCTTCTTTTATTTTTGCAGGATCACCAAGCGACTCCGATTGCGGTTACCCTGTTCGGAAACTATGGCGCCTTCAGCGCCGCACAGTTCGCGAGTCTTTTACCGGTGGCACAGGGTCCAGGCCGCCCGGATGAAACGGGTGGCAGCGGCAGATGCGCTTAATTGTAAGCCACGAGCCATTCACTGGCCCATGCTTTTCAATTGCCTCAAGACCATAGTTGCTGCACGTGGGGTAATAGCGGCAATGCCGCCCCAGCAAGCCCGAAAGCGTGTATTGGTACACGCGAATAACACCCATAAGCAGCCGCGTCAATACTCGGCGAAACATAGCCAACTCCAAATATTGCCGGTTACTAAAACCCGGCGACCCACCCTGTAAGTGCTCATTGCGCACCTGCGGGCCGCAATGAACAACCATCATCGCCCGCCCCGCACCACCCATGTTGGCCAGCACATTTAAGACACCGGGCGATAAGCGCTGCACCACCCGCCTTGCCAGGCCCGCTACCGCAACAGCGACTGCAGCCGCTGATAATATTCCTGCACAGTTAAACATTTGTGCGGCCGCACCACCAGCAGCACATCCCAGCCCGGTGGCCATTCCTGCTGCCAAAGCCGGTACGCCTCGCGTATTCTCCGACGAATGGCATTGCGCTTAACCGCGTTGCCGCTCTTTTTGCCAATCGAAATAGCCAATCGCATCGAGCCGGCGTCTTCACGTCGCACCGCACAGGCCATCAGCGGATGGTGCGTGCGGCGACGCCCCTTTTTAAAGATGCCATCCACCCGCGGACCACCCGGCAAACGCTGGCTGCGCGTCAGCCTTAGCCGCGGACGACCCACCTTGGTCGAATGGCCCGTTGATGGGGCTTCAGGATGGTGCTGCTGGCTCTCCAAGTTGCAAAACCTTTCTGTACAGTGCCATAAACTGCCAAAACAGTCTACCGCAGGTTTGAGATTTACCGCCGTCAACCGTAGCATTCTGGCCATGCGCATTGTACCGCAACACGCCCAGCCGCCTGCAGCCCCAACGTCGCTGCGTTCCACCTGCCTGCCCCCCAGGCCGGCCCACCCGCGCCGGGCATTGCTGCGGACTGCCACAGCTCTTGCCTTTGCGGCATTACTGCTGTGCCCACTTGCAGGCTGCCGACGTACCGGCAAATCACAGGCATCTCCTGCCCCCGCGGCTCCAACTCGCGTCGGGCAATCGCTGCCAGCGGCCCCACGCATCGTATGCACCGTGCCGGCGGTCACGCAAATGCTGCTGCAGTTGAATGCCGCCAAATACCTCAAAGGCGTATCCACCTATGACGCACCGCTCTTGCCCAAGGCGCTCCAGCACCTGCCGGTGGTTGGCGACTACGAACATATAGACTACGAAACCCTCACCGCCCTTCATCCGACCGTCATCATCATTCAAATCGCCGCTTTGCGCGTACCACCGGCGCTAAGCAGCTTTGCCGCTGCTCATCATGCCCAACTACTCAACGTATCGCTTTCATCCCTTGCGGATATCGCCCGCGAGAGCCTTTTGCTCGGTCGCATAACCGGTCGGCAGACACAGGCCGCCGCCGCCATCGCCCGCATGCGGCGGCAACTCTCGCAGCTTGCCGCGCACCGGCCGGCCAAGCCGCTACGCGTGCTTTATCTCATCAGTCGCGAGCCTATGCTGGCAGTCGGAGCAGATAACTTTCAAGATCAGATCATTCGCGCAGCCGGCGGAATTAACATCGGCGCCAAGCTCGGCAGCGGCTATCCAACGCTTAATCGCGAAACGCTGCTGCGGTTAAAACCCCAGGTGCTGGTTGTTGACGCCCCCGGTTCGCTCGCCAGCCAAGGCGCAGGCGACCCACGACTCGCAAGCTTCTTTTCGCTCCCTATACCCGCAGCTAAAACGGGCCGTATCTACCTCCTCACCAGCATGAGAGATGACCTGCCCACTTTGGCGGTAGGCTCTACGGCACAGCGCCTACACAACCTGTTTTACGCGCCGCCGGCCGGAGGCCCGCCATGAGTTCTCATGCCACCATTACCAAAGGCCGCCTGACCGCGTACGGCATCGGCGGCATCGCCATCGTGGTGCTCGTGCTGCTGCTGTGCATTTGCCTTGGCCCCGGCAAGCCCGGCACTCGCGACATTGCCTTTGGCCCGGCCAGCGGCGCCATTATGAAGCTGCGGTTAACGCGCGTAGGCGCTGCGGCCATCGCCGGCGCCGCACTCGCCGCGGCAGGCGTGCTCCTGCAGGGCCTGCTTAAAAATCCGCTTGCCGATCCCTACATTCTTGGCCTCGCTAGCGGCGCTGCCGTCGGCGTCATGGGATGGATTGTCCTCACCCAGCAAGTCGCCGGTATGGCCGCATTAACGCCATGGCTTTTGGCGGTTTCAACCTATGGCACCAGCTTGCCCGCACTTACCGGCGCACTGGCGGCCTGCGGCATTGTCTATTTTTTGGCCCGACGTGCCGGCTCGCTCGACCCACTTACGCTGCTGCTCGGCGGCGTCGTTATCAGCACCATGGGCGGTGCGGCCATTATGCTCCTTAACAATCTCGTCCCCTACGGCGCACGTGCGGATATCGTCAGCTACCTGTTTGGCTACATCAGCGAGGGCACGCCCGCTATTTCCATTTATATTGCCCTGGCAGTTACTCTCGCCGCCTGGTGCATGGCACTCGCCACAGCGGGCGCACTTAACGTTGCGAGCCTGTCAGATGCTGAAGCCCACAGCCTGGGCCTGCGCCTTAACCGCATGAGAACCCTCTGGTTCATTGCCGCCAGTCTCCTTACCGCCGCCGCCATTGCCATCGCCGGCCCCATTGGCTTTGTCGGCCTTATTTGCCCGCACATCTGCAGGTCGCTCTTCGGCCCCGACCATCGGCAACTGCTGGTTACCAGCCCGCTCGCAGGGGCGACTTTCCTTATGCTCGCCGATACGCTGGTGCGATGTACCGGCGGGTGGTTTAACGGCCAACTTCCCGTCGGCGTGGTAACAGCCCTTTGCGGCGGCCCATTTTTTTTATATTTGCTCTCGCGTCGGCCAAGCTGGGAATAGCGCATGCAAACACCAGACAAAAGCCCAAGCGCCCCGCAACCCACCGCCCACACCCCAACACTGCGGGCCGACAAC
Organism: Phycisphaerales bacterium; assembly: GCA_013044165.1. Taxonomy (GTDB): domain Bacteria; phylum Planctomycetota; class Phycisphaerae; order WQYP01; family WQYP01; genus JABEVB01. The sequence continues at coordinate 5,334 of JABEVB010000110.1, read as the reverse complement.
ATAAGCTTTGCCTATGCCGCAACCCTCGCGCTGAGCAACGTTTCCTTTGCGCCACGCGCCGGAGAAATACTGGCCATAGTTGGCCCTAACGGCTCGGGCAAATCCACACTCCTCGGCGTGCTGCTGGGCGCACTTAAACCCACCAACGGAACCGTATACCTTAAAGACAAACCCCTGGCCGCATACCCGCCGGATGCCATCGCCCGCGCCATAGCCTATGTACCCCAGCGGCCTACCGTTGCTTTCGGCTTTACCGTTGAAGAGGTCGTGCTTATGGGCCGCTGGCCCCACCGTGGCAGCAGCGGAGCGTCTGGCTTGCTGGGCCTGCCAGGCCCCGACGACGCGGCCGCAGTAACCCATGCGCTGGCCGCTTGCGATATCACCCATCTGGCCCACCGGCGATTCCGCGAGCTTTCTGGTGGCGAGCAGCAGCGAGCGTGCCTGGCTCGAGCCTTGGCGCAGCAATCGCCCATCATGCTGCTGGACGAACCTATGAACGCCCTGGACCTGCGGCACCAACTGCAGCTATCACACCTCCTGCAAACGCTTGCCAGTGGCGGCAGCGCCATTGTGCTGGTAACACACGACCTGCGCCTCGCCGCCAGCCTCGCCCAGCAGATCGCCTTAATGGATCGCGGCAAGCTAAAAGCCGTCGGAACGCCTTCACAAGTACTTACGCCGCAGGTATTGGAACCTATCTACGGCGTTAAGGTGCAGCAAAGCCCTGCAGGGCTGACGTTTGCCCTGCCCCCAATTATCTGAGGCCAACACATCCAAACCTCTCGCACAACCCAACCAGCGCCACGCAAAAATAAAAAGGGGCGCCTCGCACGAGCCGAAGCGCCCCAATAGGAGCTATTAACTTAGCATAATCGTCAAACCATCGCGGCGGTTAGAACTTCACCTGAAGTTCCAATTGGCCCACTACATCCGACGTATTGATCGTCGAACCAACATTCGGGCTGGTGTACGCTGCGTTGGGCAGATAAGTAACAGCGCCCTGAATCTTGGCGTTTTCGCCAAAGATGTAGTAGTTCAGGCCGGCAGCATATTCCATGGACTGCTTGCCTTGGCCATCGGTGGTCATGTCACCGATGCGGCCAACCACTTCCCAACGGTGCGGAACCACAAAGTAGCCGACTTCGCCATACGCGCCCAACTGCCAGACGCTGCTGGTGTTATACACGTTGTTAATGTAGGCCGTGTCACCCGAGCTGTTGCCCGGTGTAGCCGCATTGTAGTGCTGGAAGAACACCGCACTGTTAAACGCAAAGCCACGATACTTCAAATGCCCGTCCACCGTGGCGCGGTAAAGGCTGCCGCTGGCATCAATCGGGCTTATAAACCCGCTGCTCGGGCTGGCCAAGCCGGCAATCTGCAGCGACGATTGCCCCTGCGGATACGTCCCCGGCGTCGAGTTCTGCTCTTCGTAGCCCAAAGCACCGCCAATAGCCCATACCAGGTGCTTGTGCCAGCTCAAATCCGGCGAATCGGTAAAGTCACCGTTGTTCCCTGCGCCGGCAAACTGCACACGTCCGTAGAAGCCAAAACGGTTATCCAGCCCGCTGAACGAACTCGAATTCGCGCCACCGTCGTTTTGAATGGCATTAGATTTAGAACCATTGTTGACCTGCACATCGTAAAACAGCTTGTTGCTGTCAACATTGCCCGACACGTCAAACGCCAATGCACGCACCGGGTCGAATGGCGCTTCACTCGCCGCAAACTCCGGAAACTCCGTGCCGGCAGAGTAATATTCCACGTGCGTAAACGGCACAAGCATCGAACCCGCACGAATCATAAAGCCCGGGTTAAACTCATAGCCGCCCCACGTATCAAGAATCTGGAACGTGCTGCCGCTGCCGCCGCCAAAATCACCTGATATGCTGTAAATGATGTTCTTAAACGCATTGCCCGACAAAATCAGACGGGTTCGCCTGTTCTGAAATTCACTTGAATTGCCCAGCGGCCCGCTGTACGGCCCGCCCGGTGCTCCACTTGAACTCGGGGCGTTGTTGTTGCTACCTTTCATCGCGTCCTGGTACATGTACCGAAACTGCATGTATCCGTTGATCGTCAACTGAAAGCTCTTGTCGGCCGTGCGAATAAAAAAGCCGTTGTCGTAGCCGGCCTGCAGCTCATTGTCCAGGTACTGCGAGCGCGTCTTCGAATCCTTCAGTACCGTGTTTACAATCTGCGTAATCTGCTTCGTGCGCTCTTGCGTAAGCCAGTTGCTGTCGCTCTTGGCCTTAAGCTGCGACACCTGACCTTTAAGCGCCTCGATTTCCTGCTGCAGTTCCGCCACGTTGACCTGCTGGCTCGCCGTTGCGGTGCCAGTCGCCACTTCCGGTGTGCCGGCCAGACTTACTCCCGAGGCCATCGCCCCGGCAAGCAGTGCCGCCAATGCCATGCGGGACTTAACCCCGAAGGCAATTGAGTGTTGTTGCCCCATTGTCTTACTCCTTATAAAAAGGGCCTTCTCTTGCCGGAAAACATTCCCGGCGAACCGAACCACTCGGTCCTCAAACACTGCCGAATTATCCCCATGAGTTTTAAGACCGCGCTAAGACACTGTTATGACGCCAATAACATTGCAGTTGCCCCTAAGCCTCCGCCCACACCCCAACTGCCTGCCCGTCGCGTAGCAGCAACCCATCCAAAAGCGCGCAAAATCCCAACAATTCGTTTAGAATCCGCCCATTCGGACCGGTCGCATCGGCCTTGAACCAAACTCCCGGCGACCATCCCTTAACCCGGCGCCGCTACGCACGCGCCCTTACCAACCGCGGCCTGCCGCGCGAAAGGAGCAACCACATGGACCGTACCCTCATCATTCTCAAACCCGACTGCATCCACCGAAACCTCATCGGACGCATCATCAGTCGCTTTGAAGACAAGGGGCTCAAAATCATCGGCCTTAAAATGATGGTCATCAGCCACGATCTCGCCCACGAGCATTATGCCGTCCACAAGGGCAAACCCTTTTACGATGGCCTCATCCGATTTATGACCAGCGGCCCCGTCGTCGTTATCGCGCTTGAAGGCAACAACGCCATCACCGTTTCACGCGATATGATGGGCGCTACCTTTGGCTTCAAGGCGCAGCCCGGAACCATTCGCGGCGACTTCGGCGTCTCCAGCAGTTTCAACCTCATCCACGGCAGCGACTCACCGGAAGCCGCCAGGGCCGAACTCGAACGATTCTTCTCCCCCAAAGAACTTCTCGAATACATGCCCGCCGCCGCCGGTTGGGTTTATGATTATTCCAGCGGCAAACCGCAATAACCTCTTTTGTATCCCGACGCGCGGCATGCGTGCCATGCCGCTGACATGCTCTTATGGAGGCTGCCCCATGATTGTCAAATCCACCGCAAACGTGCCCGCCGAAGCCGTCACCATGCCCGGCGCCGCGGACGTCAACATGCAGATGCTCCTGGGACCCGCCGACGACTGCCCAAACTTCGCCATGCGAAAGTTTACCGTCGCCCCCGGCGGCCACACCCCACGACACCAGCATAATTACGAACACGAGGTGCTCGTGCTCCGCGGCAGCGGACGAGCATTTTCTCCCGCCGGCGAAAAGCACCTCGCGCCGGGAGATGTCGTCTTCGTGCCCGCCAACGAATTGCATCAGTTCACCAACACTGGCAGCGAACCCTTTGAATTCATCTGCCTCGTGCCCGCACACGTGCATCGCCCGGCGGCACAGCCCGCGGCCAACACCGCAGGCTGCAGCTAAGCCGGCCCCGCGGTCACTTGCCAAAGCCTCGCCGGCAACCCATGGGCATTGGCGGCAATCAGCAGCAGCGACCGAAGATCGGTTGTCGGCAGCCGTCCGCAACCGGCGGCAACTCACAGCAACCCCGCAGCACAAGCTCGCGGCGCCACACGCAAACGCCGCCCGCTACTCGCGAAGGACGCCCTCATGAACGTGCAGCAACAACATCCCGATGCTACACATCAGCAGGTGGCCGCTTCGCATCCCATTTGCATAACCGTCGCCGGCAACCAGCTTACAGTCTTCACCGAAGCGGCCGCCACCTTCGCCGCCATGATTGCCGACATCCGTTCCGCACGCCAGCTCATCTGGATGGAAACATACATCTTCGCCAACGATGCCAGCGGCCAGGCCGTCGCCAGCGCCCTCATCGCCCGCGCCCGCGATGGCCTCGATGTCCGACTCCTTTACGACGCGGTTGGCTCCAAAGATACCCCGCCCGCGTTCTTTAAGGCCATGCAGGCCGCCGGCGTTAAGCTTCATGAGTTTCACAGCCTGTGGGAGGGTGTTCGCAAGTTTTCACCCCTGCGAATGCTCAACCGCCGCGACCATCGCAAGCTCCTCATTATTGATGACGCCGCCGCCTACTTCGGCGGTATGAACATCGTAGATCACGGCCGCGATTTTAATTTCATCGGCATCTCTGAAGATGCCGCCCCCACCATCGGCTGGCGCGACCTGCACCTCCGCCTCACCGGCCCGCAGCAGCAGGAAGTCAGCCAAAGCTTTCTACGTTCCTGGAACTACGCCAAAGGAATACCCATGCCCTGGCGACCCACCGAATATCGCCGCGTACGCCTTACAACCACCGACGAATCCATTCACTTCTTCGATAGCGGCCCGGGCCTCAAGTTCAGCCGCGCGCCGCGCGTCTATCGCCGCCTGCTTTTGGGCGCACAGCGCAGCGTCGTTATCGCCATGGCCTATTTCATTCCCGTAGGCCGCGTCATGACCGAACTCATGGCCGCCCGCCATCGCGGCGTGCGACTCACCGTGCTCGTACCCGCCAAGGCCGATGTCCGCCTCGCCCAGTACGCCACAGATTCCATGTACCGAAAGCTGTTGCGCGCCCGCTTCCACATTTACGAACGCACCAACCGCATGATGCACACCAAACTCATGATTGTTGACCGCGAGTGGTGCGTCGCAGGCTCTTCTAACATGGACCCGCGCAGCCTCTGGACCAACCTCGAGTTTCTCGCCGTCATTCGGTCGCGTCCCTTTGCTGCAGCCATGAGCGCCATCGCCCGCTACGAGTTGCGCCACAGCCAGCGCGTAAACCTCGCCGATATCGCCCGCCGCGGCCGCCTGCACCGCATCCTCTCCGCCCTGGCCTGGCAGTTCCGCTGGTGGCTGTAAAAACCGTCTCTAGCCACAGAGGCCCCTGAGAGCGCAGAGAGCGGTATAGGTCGGCGCGCAAAGCCACAGAGTTACGCGGAGAACTTTTGTTTTATCTTTATAACCCCTACAACGGCGGCTCCGCACCCCTGTCTTAAGCCAGTGAAGGCTGCATCCCAATAGTGTAGGAACCAATTATCGGGATGTGGCTAAAATCG
>JABEVB010000109.1 GCA_013044165.1 Phycisphaerales bacterium | reverse complement strand
TCATAAAAATCATATATTACATGGGTATATATTGCCGGTATAAATCAGATGAAAACGTGACGTAAAGCCGGATTTATCAAGAGCTAACAACGCCCAGAGTCGTGCCAGGGGAGGTGGAACTTTGGGCTAATATCTGCCGATGCGTTTGGCGAGGCTGGCCAGCCGCGCTGTGGAGTTTTGGCCATTCGGCCCATCTTTGTAAGGATCGCGATACCGGTGCTGGCCGCAGCAAACCCTGTGCCACAGGATCAAAGTGAATGTAAGGGAATTGGTTTAAGTTTTTGTAAGGACCCTGCCGATAACAACCAACGTGCGTGAATAGCTAAACCGTAGGCTCTTTTACCTGCGGCAGTGTTATGGATGATGCTGTGTTCACGTTGGCGGGCATGAAGCCTGCGGGGGTGCGATCGGCACAATATCATCAGAGCAATTGTCGCCCGTTGTTGTGCATCGAGCTTGGCTGGATTGCCTCCGCGCGGCTTTGCACCCGTGTGCTGAGCGTTAAAACATTCTTCGTGGGAGGCGATTCGTGGCCGAACCGGCAATTTCAAATGTCAGCGTATTTCAGCGCAAGGCGCCAACTTTGGTGCGGCCCATTTGGCCTGCCGAGCTTATGGACGATGCGCCGCTGCCCCCATCAGGCGATGGGGGGGCCAAGCGAGCCAGTGCCAACACCGCTGCAATGAAATCGCTGGCTCCTGGTGAAACCGTTGTGGATGTTGGTTGCGGCAGCGGCCACGATGTTCTCGCCGCTGCGCGAATCGTAGGGTCTGCCGGACGCGTTATTGGAATTGACAACTCCCCTGAAAAGGTCGAGCAGGCCCGGCGCGATGCATGCGCGGCAGGTATCAGCAATGTCACCTTTTACCTTTGCCGCATAGACAGTGTGCCTGTACCTGCCAATAGTGTTGACTGTATTATGAGTCATGGTGCGATCAACGGAGCCAGCAACAAGCCCGCTATTTTTCGCGAAATGCACAGGGTGTTAAGGCCGGGCGGGCGCGTGATGATCAGCGACGTGGCCCTTAAAGATTTACTGCCGGCGGATGTTGCCGAAGCTCTTATAGACTGTGTTGACGGCCTCGCGGGGGCCGTTGAAATTTCAACCTACCGAACTTTGCTTCAAGCCGCTGGCTTCGAACAGATACTCATAGCCGAAACAGGCGCTAGTCTCTCGTTCAACTCGAGCCGGGCCACCAGCGGTACTGCGGCGGCAATGCTGGCCAGTTATGGTATCGGTCTGGCCACGCGCGATTCGCTATTTCCACAGATGGCGAACGATGACGGACTGGAGCACTACGCGGCCGTCGTACGCGTGTATGCGGTCCGTGCCGCTGATGCAGTTCCGGCATAGGCGTTGCACGGGAGGCATGGCCGTGATTTTCATCGCAAAGCTTGAAATCATAAAAATGTCACGCCACCGTAATAGGGGGTGACAAAGACAATCCGGCCATCCTCATTCGCTTTACTTCACTGTGAAAAAACACATCCATCGGCATTTACCGCATTCCGCGTTGCTTGGCCGCACTTACGAGCGTGAGGCGATCCTATCGGGTGGGGCGTTTGCGGAAGCGTTTGCGAAAGGTGGCGGGCGTTAAGCCCAATTCGCGCCGGAACGATACGGCAAAGTGCGTCGGGGAAGAAAAACCAACGCCATAGGCAACACGTTTGATCGGCAGGTGCGTTTCGATAAGAAGTCGTTTGGCTCGGGTAATACGACAGTCAATGATTTCTGAAAGCACACTGCGTCCCCGCACCTGCGCAAAGCGACGTTCGAGCGTTCGCCGATTCGCATTGATGTCCGCGGCAATTTTGGGCACTGAAAGCCCTCTGTGGCTGTGTGTCCAGATCATCTTAAGAGCCTTGGCAACCATTGGGTCGCTTACCTCTCGAGCGAGCAGTGGGTTGAGTGTCGTGTCGGTCTGCTCCTGCAGGGCCAGCCGATCGCCCAGCACCATGGCCAGTAGGCTCAAGGCAAGCGCGGTGGCCGCCGTTGAAACGTGCTCCGGTTGATTGACCACAAGATTGATAATTTCCTGATATCGGTTTGACAGCTCAAGTTTTGAATCCGGCGACCAGATGGCGGTTTCAGGCGCGATGACACATGCGTTGCCCCACAGGTGGGGCAGTTCGCCATCAAAGGATATCCAGTGTGATTCCCAGCCGGTAGACGGGTCCGGCCGGTAGCGATGCCACACATCGGGTATCAGCATAATCACCATGCCGGCTTCGAGCTTTATATGCCCGGTCGCCTCGGATTCAAACTCACCGGCACCCGCAGCAATGTGTACAAGCTGATATTCTGGCAGGGTGCGGCCGCGTTGCCAGGTAAAAGCATAAAGTTCTGGGTGGCTGGGTAGCGGGTATGGATCGCCGGGCTTGATGAATTCGTACCCGGCTCCGGTAAGATACAGGCCTAGGCGTCTGCTGGCTTCCCCCACAGGCGGGTAGCCATGAATATGGCGGCCTTGATTGAACTGTTTCATGTCAAAATCCTTATAAAAGTCGCATTAGACCCGCCTCGCCGGGTGTGGTCAAGACGCTTCACTTTTGCTGGTTCGGTTTGTATTATACAGAAGAAGGTTTTTTTAGGAGTACCTGTATTATGCCAATTTTGCTTACCGAGACAGCAGCCAAGGAAATCAAGAATATCATTCGCGATCAGGGGTTGCCTGAGGCAGTGGCTCTGCGCGTGGGCGTAAAGGGGGGGGGATGCTCAGGGTTCAGCTACGTGCTCGATCTTACCGACGCCCCCGCAGAAAATGACGAAGTGATGGAATCCAATGGCATCAAACTCGTCTCTGACCGCAAGAGCTATCTGTATCTCAACGGTACCGAGATTGATTTTAAAGATGAAGTGATGGGCCGTGGGTTTGTATTTAAGAACCCAAATGCCACACATGCCTGTGGTTGCGGGTCGTCTTTCAGCGTGTAATGCGGCGTTAATGCTATCCAGTCGCGCCCGTAAAAATAAAAAGGGTATGGGGTTATTGTGGCCCCATGCCCTTTTTTGTTGTCGGCGAGGCTTTTAGGTAAGCGATTAAGATGGTGGATTATGCGTACATAATCGGCTATTCTATTAAGTGCTGCTGGTGCATAAGGCGTCGTTGGATGACCTGCGTCAGCCGGCCCAAACTCCGGAGCCCCCTGGCCACGATCCTGAAGCAGGCTGTCGTGCGGCGGGTTTCGCAGTGGGGAAATCTCTCATGGAAATCAAAAAAGGTATTGCGGTTTCTTCAGGTGTGGTGGTTTGCCGCGCCTGGCTGCTCTCGGATGATGAACTGCACATTGACCGACGCGAAATTACGCCGTCGGAAGTGCCGGCGGAGCGTAAGCGACTGCTCAAGGCGGTTGCGGCCAGCAGCGATGACCTGCGCGATTTGCGTGACAAAACTACCCGCAGCCTCGGCAAAGAAACGGGCGCTATTTTCGACTATCACCTCGGTTTGCTCAACGACCAGCACCTGTTGGATGATTTTGCCGGGCGAATAGAAAATCAGCATTGTTCCGCTGAATATGCCGTTCGTCGGACGTTGCGTGATTTCAGTAAGGCCTTTTTCGATCAGCCGGACCCGCTCTTTAAAGATCGGGTAAAAGATGTTTATGACCTTGAACGCCGCCTGCTGATTAAACTCATGGGCAAGGGCCGAATGCGCCTTGCCGGCGTTAAAGATCCCTTGGTGCTCGTCGCCAAAGACCTCACGCCGTCGCAAACCGCGAATCTTGACAAAAGTATTGTGCGGGCCATCGCCATTGAGGCCGGTGGACAGACAAGCCACACGGCCATCATTGCCAATTCCATGGGAATTCCGGCAGTGGTGGGTGTGGAAGACCTTGTGCGGGATGTATCCTCCGGCGATTTGTTGATCGTCAACGGCTACAGCGGCGTCGTGATTGTTAACCCAGACGAAGCAACTGTTACTGAGCATCGGCTATACGAACAGCGGCAGATGCGCTTTGAGACGCGGCTGGACCAGATGCGAGATCTACCGGCCCTGACGCGTGACGGCACGCCCATTGAATTGCTGGGTAATATTGAGTTCCCTTCAGAGGTGGACAACGCTCTGCATAAAGGCGCACAGGGCATCGGCCTGTACCGCACAGAGTTTTTGTACCTTGCATCCGATAAAGAGCCTACCGAAGAAGACCATTACAATGCGTACGCATCCGTTGCCGAAAAGCTCAAAGGCAAGCCGCTGATCATTCGTACGCTGGACCTCGGAGCCGACAAGTTCTGGCCGCATGGCGAAAAAACGGTGGAAGACAATCCGTTTTTAGGTTGCCGCTCAATTCGGTTGTGTCTGGCGAATCACCGCATCTTCAAAGTGCAACTGCGGGCCATTTTGCGAGCCAGCGTTCTCGGCGACGTTCGCATCATGTTCCCGATGATCTCATCGCCGATGGAACTTAAACAAGCGCACATGTTGCTGAAAGACGCCATGGATGAATGCTACGATCTCGGTGTACCGTTTCGCCGTGATATTCCGGTGGGAATTATGATCGAAGTGCCCGCTGCGGCCCTGATGGCCAATGTGCTGGCGAGGGAGGTTAACTTTTTCTCCATCGGCACCAATGATTTAATTCAATATACCCTGGCCGTGGATCGAGGCAACCAGCGTGTGGCGCCGCTTTTTACCGCCGCCCATCCGGCGGTGTTGGCCCTTCTGCGCGACGTGATGCGCATCAGTCGTAAGAGAAAAATAAGCACCTCGCTTTGCGGCGAGATGGGCGGAGACCCGCAATTCACAATTTTTTTGGTCGGCTTGGGCCTGCGTTCGCTTTCGATTACCCCGCATAACATCCCCAAAATTAAGCAGGTGCTGCGCAACATCACCATCAAAGATGCCGAAAAAATAGCCCGACGCGTGATGAGCTTTGAACAGCCACAGCAGATACTGAACTTTCTTAATGATGAAACGCGCAAGGTTCTTCCCGATATTTTCTCAGAAGAACCGCTCCCGTTGCTGACTCCCGCCGGAGCAGCGGCTGGCGGTTGAGTGCTTTGCGTAACGGTGTAGGAGGCGCGGGTAATCAGCAATGCCGCCCCGCGCCGTTATTACCGCAGTCCCCGGCGCTTTTCAGAAGCGGCGCCAGGCCATAACATTCACGCCATGAAGAAAGCTCATGCTCAATCGGACCCAATGCCCGTCGAACCGTCGCAAACGCCGGCTGATGCGCGTCGTATCGCTCGAGATGATCCCGCGCGTGAGGCCCCGCTGCTACCGGCGATGGCGGTAGTGAAAACACCGGATTTTCATGTCGTTGGCTACAGTGTGGCCGGCGAAGAGTCTGTGGTGCAGGTGCCGGAACTTAATGTGGTATTTGACATAGGAAAATGCCCCCGGCCAGCGCTAACCAGCGACTTCTGCCTGCTTAGCCATGGACATATAGACCATAGCGCGGGCATACCGTATTACCTCTCGCAGCGTTTTTTTCAGGGAATGTCGCCGGGAACGGTGCTATGCCACAGCCAAATAGCCGCCGGCATAGAAGGTATTCTCCAGGCGTGGGCCGCGCTGGAGGGCAAAGTGCCTCAGCATCACATTGTACCCATGAACCCGGGCGACGAGTTCGAGCTGCGAAAAGGGCTTATCGCCAGGGCGTTTCCAACGCGGCATACCGTGCCCTCGCTGGGTTTTGTGCTGCTCGACCGTCGCAGCAAGCTCAAGCCGGAATTGGCCGCCCAGCAGTTGCCGGGGCATATCCTGCGCGACATGAAGGCCCGTGGCGAAGAGATAACTTATACCGTGGATATTCCGCTGATAGCCTACACCGGCGATACGTCCATGGGCGAAACGCTGCTTCAGAATTCGGTTTGCGATGCCAAAGTGCTGGTGACCGAATGTACGTTTTTTGACGCAGGACACAAAAAACGTGCAACGGTGGGGCAGCACATGCATGTGGACGACCTTATTGCAGTGCTGCCGCAGTTGCGCAACGAACTGGTGCTCATCTCCCACGTGTCGCGTCGTACATATATCCGCTGGGCCGCGGGAGTTCTTTCTCGAGCCATGGCTAAAATGCCACAGGCGCCGCGGGTCGAATTCTTAATGGATCACGCCCAGCATCTCGTGGTTCGTCCTGGTAAGGCAGCGAGTTTTGCCCCACCGGAACTCCCAGATAAAGAAGCAAATGATGATTAAAACCCCGCAGCGCCATCGGGCGCTTCGACTACTGAGGCAGACAATAAAATTCCAGAGCCGATCCACACTCCCGAGCTGGTCACAACTGTATGTAAAGCTGTCAAACACCCAGCGCCGCACGTCCAAAAGTGCGCAGTACCCCAATTAGCACGCCTTGGATGCGCAGGTTGCCCTCAACGTAAATGGGCCTCATAGAGCCATTCGCAGGCTGCAGGCGAATGCGGTCCTTCTCGCGGAAGAAGCGTTTGAGCGTTGCCTGCCCGTCTTCGAGCAGGGCTACGACAATGTCGCCGTCACTGGCGCTGCTCCGCCGCTCAATAACGACAAAATCGCCGTCGGCAATGTGGTCTTCAATCATGGAGTCGCCTTTGACGCGCAGCATATACGTGCCATGACGCGACGAAAAAAGTTGGTCAAGTTCAACCGTATCTGGATTTTCAATGGCTTCAATGGGTTTACCGGCGGCAATCGAACCGAGTAACTTATGCGAGTGTTCATCCGGCAGCTTAAGCGACGAGGGCAGAGCCAAAGAGCGTGCCCTGTGCGGCTCGCGATCTATCAGTTGCTTGCGTTCGAGTGCTCGCACGTGTTCGAAGACGGTGACCTTGGATACGCCCAACTGGTCGGCGAGTTCCTGCATCGTCGGCGAATAGCCGTGATGTTTGCGATAGTCGCGGATCGCCGTGAGGATCGCAAGTTGCTTGGGAGTTGGGTTCATAGGTATTCTCCAAAAAATCACCGCGTGCATGGGGGGAGTCAGGCCCATTTGGGCCAGGGGTTGATGACGTGAGTTTCATATGGGCAGCCGCCTCGCTGAACAGCAATCTGCTGCGCCCTAAATTTGGTGCGTCAGCTGATGATTCATTGCCGTTGTCTGCTGCGGTCGTGCTGCATTGGCTTAGCGTGCCTTTAGGCTCGGGGACGGGTGCTGCTTTGCGGGCGGCGGCAGGTGATGCCAGTAGAGGTTTGGTGATGCATCGCCATTCGTCGAGGTTTCCGCAACTGGGGCAAGGCTCTAAAAACCCCGGATGTTCGTCGGCGCGATAGACTCGGCCGGAATGTACACCAAGCACCCAATCGCGAACTTCCGCAAAGAGCAAGGCGATCGGTGCCAGCACGTCCGGCAGAGCGGAAGTTTCGGTTTCGCCGTCGTCCGACGGCACGCTTGGTTTGGGCGCGTGGCGATGGGCGTACCAGTCAACCAGGTAGTCGCCGCCGGGGCCTAGCGTGCAGAGCGGCACGTCCCGCAGTCGGCCAAAGACCGCATCGGCATTTGCTGCGGAAACCAGAGAAGGCTTCAGAGCCGGCTTTGCCGCAGGTGTAGTGGGAGTTGATGGCCCCATGCGATGCGGACGCGGTATCGCCGTGGCTATCCGCGTTTCCTGCATAGGGCGGTCGGAATGTGCCGGGCGACGATTATTAAAGAGCGATATATTTGTCGGAGAGATAATCATGGCGAAGGACTCCTTTCCTTTCCAAGATACAAGGCTGCCCGAAATAACCGGCACCAACTGCTTATGCGATAGTCGCTGCCGGGCTGGGTGCATCAATTCGGTGGAGTGATGCCTCATGGCTGCTCGTCCGGGAACCTTACCGAGCCCCACGCTACTAATATTCGGACAACAAGGCCGAATACCTGTAAGGATTCTGTTCGGTTACTATACAAAACATTTACCTAACAGACAAGCCGAAATGCTTGGATTCCAAGGGATGTATTATAGGGCGTTTGTTGCGAATAGGCGTTCGGATCGCGTATTTGCGAAAAATAGGGGCGGGTTAGCGCATATGCTTGCACACTTGACGCAGAAACGGAGTATACTATATGGATAAGACGCATGGAGGTGTACTATGTGTATGACGAAAAAACGGATGCAACAATCGGGTGGCCCAAGGGCATTGCAACGTCTGCGTAAGGTATCTTGGCGAGCAACCTGTGTCGCCATGATGGTGGCCGCTGGCGCTGTCGTGGGGGCTATGAGCGGTTCCGTCAAGGCGCAGGTCTTGGCGCAAAATGGCCAAGTTCTTGATGCCAACAACCAGGTAGGCTCCGGCGGGAGTAATGCGCCCGTACCGGGGTACGTCCCGTTCAATCAGAATATATATCAATCGCAGGCCAATGGATCGTTGCCGGCGAACAGTCAGCAATATCAGGTAGTACCGGTGACTGTTCCGGGAGGAGGCGTTTCTTACGTTCGCATTCCGGCGGTGCCAACGCCGCTGCAGGTGCAGGCGCAAAACGCCCTGCCGTCGCTGGCAGGGTTGGGCGCTTATCAGCCGGTGTCCGGTGGGCCTGACATGCGCATCAATGGCGCCATTAATCCGAATAATTATACGTCAACACAGCTTTATAACATCAATACCGGCGGATCCAACGGGTACAACGCCGCGCCGCTGACGCGGTATGCGGCGGTAGCGGCCCAATCCGGCGTTGCCAATCCATTCATCAACATCAACAGTTCCATTGGCGCTGCGAATGCCGCTGTCAATTACTCCGCCCCCCAAACCTCCGACCAGACCACATCGGCAAGTCGCAATCAGATAACCGTGACAGGGCAGGTGAATCCGCTGTTTGGTTTGCGGACGATTAACGGCGCCAGCGCCGGCGCGGTTCCCGGATCATCGAATAAGCCGCTTCAGGCTTCAGGGTCTAATTCCGGCTCCTTGGAGCCTGCCCGGCCGGAAACGTCTGAAAGCAATGGGCAGGGTGGCAACGGATCCGCTGCGATTTCAGCTCTGGTAAAGCCGGGCGGCCAGCAAGCCAATAAGCCCATGCAAGGCCAGGTAAAACCACAAAATCAGGCGCAGTTCGCAACGGCTGGCGATGTGTATGCCACTTTGCTCAATGAACTCCGCACCGGCAAGAAAGTAAACATTGTCGCGCCAGGCATCGGCGGAAAGCCGGCCATGGTGCTCACAAACCTTGCGCCGCAATCACCGGAGCAGGCCAATAAATTGCTCATTGACCCCATTACCGGTCTGCCGATTGCAGTCGCACAAAACTCAACTTTTGTGCAAATTGTGCCGCGTAAAGCGCCCGCAAAGGCAGTTTCGCCAACCCCCGCCAATGCTGCCGGTGGCGCTGGCGTCCAGTCGCCTGGCACGATAAGCGTGCCAAGCCTGCATTTGCCGGGGCAGAAGGCGCGGCAGCAGGCACAACTCAACAAGGTGCTGCAGGCCGGCCGGGCGCTGGCCGCGCTCGACTCACTGGCCGGGCCGGGGCCTGATCAGTTCAACCGTTTTATGCGGCAGGGCCAGCAATTGACCCGGCAGGGCAAGTTCATGGAGGCACTCGGCGCCTACCAGCAGGCGATGATAACGCGATCGAATAACCCACTGGCCATGGTTGGCTTGGCACATGCTGAGCTAGGCGCCGGCTTATATGACAGCGCTGCATTTAATTTGCAACAGGTTATTGCCCATCATCCAGAGTTGGCCGCAGTGCGCTACAACTTGGCACGTTTAATGCCGGTGTCCACGCTTCGCGAAGATCGCAAAGACCTGCTGCGGATGTTTAACCAGAACAGCAATACAGGGGCCTTTTTGCTGGCCTATATGGATTACCAACTCGGGCACGCCAAGAGTCTAAAGGCCACTCTGCAAAGCTGGAAGGATTTTGCGCCGCACAACCGCTGGCCGGATATATTGCTTAAGGCTTGGGTTGATCATCCTGTTGGCGGAGGCAAATAATGGTGCCCGGTGATGTGCGAGCGCCAATGATGCCACCTGCCATAGAAACGCCTGCTGCCACCGAGCCCTCGTTGGATAGTCTAGTCGGCGATGAGGGGGGTGTAACGTCGGCTCCTATCGCAGAGAGCGCCTTGGTGATGCCTGGCGCCAAGCTTACCGATTTTATTGATGCCGCCACACTGCAGGACATTCAAGATTCGCTTGCGGCGGTAGCGCAGGTAAAAGCCAGTATCCTCGATCCGGCGGGCACACCGCTGACCAGCAAAACCGCCAGCAAGCGCTTTCTGTCGCGGTCGGCAGCCATTGCCGACGCCCGCCGACAAAAAGGCGACAGCTCGCTGGATGAACCGTTTTCCGCCCCGATTGTGGTTGAAAATATCCAACTCGGCTCGATCGTTATTGAGCCGGCCAAACCCGCGCCGGTGCGGGCGGCGATGGTCAATGATTTGGCCGGTAAACTTAACATACCCGCAGCGCAGGTGCGGTCCGTGGTTGAGGCGTTTGCGGCCGAAGGCCTTGCCCAGCGCACGGCAAGCGTTCAGTTTCTTTACCTGTTGGCCAATGCGTTAGCACGAATGTGTCAGCAGGAAGTGAACCTGCGGCGACGCATTACCGAACTCTCAACGCTGTTTAAGATTTCGCAAATGCTGACCGATGCGCGCGGACTTCAGCAAACACTCGACCGCGTAACGTCCAGCGTGACACAGGCTCTGGGCGTAAAGGCGGCCTCATTGCGGTTGCTGGATGGCGCCCGGGATGAACTCGTGATTAAAAGCGTGTTCAATCTGTCCGAATCATACCTGCGTAAGGGGCCGATACTGGTTAACCACAGCGCAATTGATCGCCAGGCCTTGGCGGGCGACGTTGTGTACATTGCTGACATGGCCACCGATTCGCGAGTTGCCTATCCGGAAGACGCGCGCCGGGAAGGCATTGCGTCGGTGCTAAGCGCGGGCATGCTGTACAAGGGACGCCCCATCGGTGTTCTTCGCGTCTACACCGTGCAAACTAAAGAGTTTTCCGATTTTGAGGTGCAACTTCTCCGCTCCATTGCCAGCCAGGCGGCCGTGGCTATCGAAAATGCCCGCCTGCAGCAGGAATCAATCGAGCGCGAGCGGCTCGCCCGGCAGGTTCAAATTGCCGCCGAAGTGCAGCGTCGCATGATTCCAGAGAAGGCTCCCAGCATACCGGGCTTTGATATCGCCGCGCTCTATGTGCCGTGCTTTGAACTCGGCGGCGACTTTTATGACTTTATTCCATTCGGACAGAACTCCCTTGGCGTTGCCATTGGCGATGTGGTGGGCAAGGGATTGCCGGCTTCTTTGCTGATGGCGTCGGTTCGCGCGGCTATTCGCGCTTATGCCCACGACATTTACGATTTGGATGAAGTCATGGCCCGCGTTAATCGCTCCATGGCTCTGGATTCCCGCAACAACGAGTTTGTAACCGTGTGGTATGGCACACTGAATTTCAGTCGGAGGCAACTCACCTATTGCAGTGCCGGTCACGACGCGCCTCTGCTGGTGCGCAATGGACAGCTTAAGGAGCTCTCGGTCGGTGGCATGGTGCTGGGCGTAGATGCAAACGAGCGATACGAAAAGGACGTTGTGCAGTTGGAGAAGGGCGACCTGCTTTTTGCCTATACCGATGGCGTCACCGATGCGATGAGTTTTTCCGGTGAAAAGTTCGGGCGGCCTCGCATGCGCGAAGCATTGTTGCGCCACGCGGCGCTGCCCGCCGACCAGATATGCCGCCAGATACTTTGGGAAACCCGCCGCTTTGTGGGCCTCAACCGCCGCTCCGATGATACCACCATGGTGGCCATTAAGGTCACATAGGTTCTTCGAAATGGCCGAGCTTCCCCCGCAAAGAACCCTATGCCCAGGGATAAACTTCAGATTTGCCGCACAAATTTGTCCTATTTAAGAAGAGAGCCATCTGCTGCGCCGGAGATATTGGCCGCATAGCTTGCATAACCCGCGGTGTGAGGAAAGTATATTTGCCATTTGCTCCTATATACCCCAAGGGGGTATAATAATTTACAGGTTTACCGCCCCTGTGCTTATCGCAAGGAATGAACCCATGGCTGGTCATAAAAGAAATATTTTGCCTCTGCCTCATCGCCATGCACATGGCGTAACGCCCGGCATCAAGCGGGCCAATCTGCATCGGCTTAAGCGCATTGAGGGGCAGGTGCGCGGACTCCAGCAGATGGTTCAGGATGATCGCTATTGTCCTGACATCCTCGTCCAGGTGGCCGCCGTGCGTGAGGCTCTCGCGGCGTTACGGGCATCGTTGCTGCAGAATCATCTCGAGCACTGTCTGACCCACGCCCTGCGTGGTGGTGGCAAGCAGGCCGTTGCCATGCAGGCCGAGTTTATGAAGCTTATTCGCCAACCGTGACAACGCCACGGCAAATACACCAACGATAGGAGGCTAGCCATGCCGGATCAGAGTTTCGAACCAGACCACACCCCGAAAGCACAGGGCGCGGAGCAAAGCGTTGCCGCCACAACCGCAACCGATCCCGTCTGCGGCATGACCGTGCGACTCGGCGTGGGTAAGCCCTCAGTTGGGTACAAGGGAAGTCACTATCATTTTTGCTGCCCAAAATGTCGTGAAACCTTTGCCGCCAATCCCGAAAAGTATCTTTTAAATCCCGGCGCCGCCATGCCGGATCGCTCGCCGGCTGCTGATGCCGCTGCGCCAGTATCGTTGGGCATTTCCGTTAAGCGAATGACTGGTCATTCGCCGGCAACACCCGCGGCGGCGATGCGGTACACCTGCCCAATGCATCCGGAAGTAGTGCAGGCTGCATCAGGTGACTGCCCAATATGTGGTATGGCGTTGGAGCCCCTGACACCCGTCACCATGCCCACGGTTGCTGCCACCAGATACACCTGCCCAATGCACCCGGAGGTTGTACGCGATGCGCCGGGTGACTGTCCCATCTGCGGCATGGCCTTGGAAGCCATGGCAGCTCAGGCGGCATCGCAATCGGCACATGCTGCGGCCGACCCAGAGTTGCTGGCCATGTCGCGGCGTTTCTGGTGGTGTTTGACGCCCACAATATTACTTGTCGTCTTCGCCATGGTTCCGGTGCACATGACTCTGACGCAATTGGCCAAAGGAGCCGTCAACGCACCGCGTCTCCAGCAGCTTGCCGAACTGGTTTTTGCCACACCCGTGGTGCTGTGGGGCGCGGCACCATTTTTTATGCGGGCATGGCGGTCTATTGTTTTTCGACGACTCAATATGTTTACGCTCATCGGTTTGGGTGTAGCGGTAGCCTACGGCTACAGTTTGGTTGCTGTGGCGATTCCGGCGATATTTCCGAAGCAGATGCATACCGCCGCAGGAACGGTGGGCGTTTATTTTGAAGCGGCGGCGGTCATTGTAGAACTGGTGCTGCTTGGGCAGATGTTGGAACTGCGTGCCCGCCATCGCACGGGGGCGGCTATTACGGCTCTTTTGGAACTTGGCGCAAAGACGGCGCGGTTGGTTTTGGCCGATGGATCAGAGCGCGACGTGCCAACGGGCGACATCAAACCCGGAGACCGCCTGCGCGTTCGCCCCGGCGAAAAGATTCCTGTGGACGGCGCCTTGCTTGAAGGCCGCGGCGCTGTGGATGAAGCTATGATCACCGGCGAGCCTGTGCCGGTTGAAAAGCAGGTGGGCGATGCATTAATAGGAGCGACCATCAACACTACCGGCAGCCTGCTTATGGAGGCTAAAAAAACCGGTGGCGACACTGTGCTGGCCCACATCATCGCGATGGTGGCCAAGGCACAAAGAAGCAAAGCGCCCATTCAAAAATTGGCAGATGCCGTCAGCAGTTGGTTTGTGCCGATTGTGTTGCTCGCGTCGGTTATTACCTTTGTAGTATGGCTGGCGGTTGGCCCGGCCCCTGCCTTGGGTTACGCGGTGGTCAATGCTGTGGCGGTGCTGCTGATTGCGTGTCCATGTGCGCTGGGGCTTGCAACGCCCATGTCTATTATGGTTGGCGTCGGCCGCGGCGCGGCTGCGGGTGTGCTGATTCGCGATGCGCAAGCGCTGGAATCACTTGAAAAGATAGACACCATTGTGGTGGATAAAACCGGCACGCTTACTGAGGGCAAGCCCAGCGTGACTGGCATTGTGCCCGCCAGTGGCGTCAGCGAGGCGAATTTGCTGGCCACGGCGGCCGCGGTGGAGAAGTTGAGCGAGCACCCGGTGGCGCAGGCCATTGTCCGTGAGGCAGCCAAAAGGCATTTGACCATTCAGCCAGTTGAAAACTTCCAGGCCCAAGCTGGGCAGGGGGCGGTGGCGGTTATGCCGCAAGATGGCCACGGCGTACGGGTGCTGATTGGCAGTGCCGCGTTTTTAACCGATGCGGGCACAGCCTTGGGCGACTACGCTGCCCGTGCTGAAACGCTGCGCCAGCAGGGCCAAACCGTGGTGTTTGTAGCCGCCGCCGGCGTCCTGATGGGAATGTTGGCAATCAGCGACGCTATTAAGCCTACTTCAGCCGAGGCTGTGGCGCGGCTGAAGCGCTATGGCATTGAACTTGTAATGCTTACCGGCGATAACCGCACCACTGCGCAGGCGGTGGCCGCAAAGCTGGACATCCAACAGGTTGAGGCTCAGGTTTTGCCGGAACAAAAGGCCCAAGTAGTAGAACGCCTACAGTCGCAGGGGCGGCATGTCGCAATGGCCGGTGACGGCATAAACGATGCGCCCGCTTTGGCCGCAGCCGATGTGGGCATCGCCATGGGCACGGGGGCCGACGTCGCCATCGAAGCCGCAGGTGTCACGCTGGTAAAAGGCGATCTGCGAGGCATTGTCCATGCGTACGAACTCAGTGGGGCGGTGATGAAAAATATTCGACAGAATCTGTTTCTTGCGTTTATTTATAACAGTCTTGGCATTCCTATTGCGGCGGGGGTGCTATATCCTGTGTTTGGCTTGCTGCTAAGCCCCATGATTGCCGCAGCAGCCATGAGCCTCAGTTCGGTATCGGTCATCAGCAACGCACTGCGGCTGCGATACCTGCGATTGAAGTGGTAGCTCCTGTAACGCCGCTAAAACCAGGCTGCCAAAGTCGCCCGCAAAAGGAACTGGCTTTGACAGCATCGGCAAACCCTGCCCAAGATGGTACTATCCAACCAGACGGAATCGGCAACCGTCGCGGCCAAGCCGCGTGAGGCGGTAGGGCTGTTGATGCTGAAAGGAACAATGATGAAACGCGTCATTCAAAGAATTGTTTGCCTGTTTGCTCTGGCGATACTGCCGGTGCTCGGCGGCTGCACGCACATTGCTGGGCGGGTATTGCTGGCGGGTACCCACACACCGGTCGCGGGAGCGGAAGTATCGGTGGGCAGGCCCGGGGGCATGGATGTTCATAAGAGCACCACCACAGATGCGACGGGGCATTTTTCAATGCAAATCAATCCGTTGGATAGCGACGACTTGTTTGTATGGTCGGGTCATGGTGATCCAAATATTTACGCACAGCAAATCAATCCGCAGTCGGTGAGCGACCACATGAAGGTGTATCTTGAACAGGTCCCATAAAATCTCTATTGGTACGAATTATTGACGTCCTATAAAAAAATAATTAACTTTTTCTAAAGTTTTGCTTTCCTTTTGCCGGGGTACTGGCATACAATTTATCGAAGTTGCCGAGCGGACTTGGCCGATAGTGGGGTTACAATAGTAACCAGACGCGAAAGTGGGAAGAGAGATACACGTCACCACTCTTCGTCCGAGAATTGCTGGTAGGTTCCGTATGCTCTGCGTAAGCAGGTGCTAACGGAGGCCAACATAGTCACTCGGTGGGGCAAAAAATTTAAGTTGGTCTTTGACCAGAGGAGTTCGCAATGTGGGGCATTGCAACCGATCGTTCGTTCCGTAATGGCTTAGTTTCCGATCGTAAACGGCATCTGCCAAGCCAACATGCTTTGCTGATGGTATGTGTAGGCGTGGTTGTTGCGCCGCTGATGGCGGTACAGACTTCGCGTGGTGACGCCATCGGCCTTGATCAATTGCTGGCCGTGGCTCCTGGTCTTAATGGCTCAGGCGTGGCGGTTGCGCAGGTTGAATCGGGCGGCAGCTCGGGCAACTCGTTTGAAGCCAACCCGGCGATTGCCGGTTCCGGCGTTGCATTCACTTACATCAACAGCAGTGGAGCCGTTTCGACCGGCTACAATGCCGCCAATGAATCGGGTCATGCCGACGCGGTGGGACAATACTTTTATGGTTCCTCAGGTGGCGTGGCGCCCGGCGTCAGCAGCGTTTACAACTACAGTGCGAATTACTTTTTGAACTCGGTGGTAGGGGCCAATGGCTTTATAACTAATCCGCCTGCCATTGCCGCCAAGGTGGTCAACCAGAGCTTTATCATTCAAAGTGGTCAGGGGCTGGGAGCCACCACCGCACAGGAAGCGCAGGCCAACATTGCCTACGACAACTATACCGACACCTACGGCACAATCTTTGTATCTGCAGTGGGTAACGGCAGCTACACTCAGATGTACAGCGAAATTAATCCGCCAGCCACCGCATATAACTCTATTGCCGTCGCCGCGATTGGTGGCTCGAGTGGCTATGGCCCAACCGACGACTTTCGCAGCAAGCCGGATATCAGCGCGCCTGGCAGCGAAACCAGCTACGCTACGCCGTTGGTTGCCGGTGCGGCAGCGCTGCTAGTACAGGCTGGCAGCCAGGGGGAAGGTTATCAGGCAAGCAATGGCATGACGCAAAGCGCTTATTCCGCCGCCGCAACCGACGAACGCACCGTCAAGGCCCTTTTACTCAATGGTGCCGTCAAGCCAACGGGTTGGAGTCATACCGCATCGCAACCGCTCGACACACACTATGGTGCCGGCGTACTTAATGTGTACAACTCTTATGAGCAGTTAGCCGCTGGCAGGACCAGTTACAGCCAGGCAAACAACACCACCGTGGCAACAGCGGCTCATCCTGTAACGCAGCTTGTCGGCTGGGACTTTAATACGGTTCACAGCGGCAGCCAGGCACCAGGCGTTAACCACTACTCCTTTAGCTTGCCAACAGTTGCCAAAGGCGCCGCCTACGATTTAACCGCAACGCTGGTGTGGAATATCGGTATCACCAATTCCGTCGGCTATTCGCAGGCCCTGCAAACCTCGTTGGATAATCTCGATTTGGCTCTTTATAACTCGGCGGGCGTGCAGGTTGCCAGCAGCGACAGCAGCGTAGACAACGTCCAGCAGTTGTACCTTACCGGCTTGACCGCCGGCAATTACGATCTGCAGGTTGTTGGCTTGCCGCTGGATGGCTCGGCAACCAATGTGCAATACTCGCTGGCTTGGTCGTTTCAGGACCCACCGGGCACCGTGCCTGAACCCGCCTCTTTGGCGCTGTTAGCGCTTGGCGCACTGCCGCTGATGCTTTGCCGGTCGCGTCGTCGCTCGGCATGATTGCTGCAGGCCCGCTTGCAGGATCGGATTACGGTTTAGACAGCCGTCTCTGGTTGATGAGCGAGACCTGTTCTTGAAGATATCGGAATACCTTGCGAGCCTTGGGCAGTTGATACAGCACCATTTCGGGTGTAGCCGTGTCGTTGCTTCGAATGACAATGGTGCCAACGCCGAGAATGCGCTGCAGCAGGCCCTGGCGCAGTTCTAAATCCACCACGCTGGGCATAGATACCCAATCTATCTTCTTACTTAAAATGCCTGATTGTTTTTCGATGCGCATGGGGCTGATATGCGTTTCGATGCGGCGGCTATGCACATAAATAACAAGCACCGCCATAGCACAGGACGCCAGCACGCTTAGAAAAATCGTCCATTGGTATGGCTTCAAAGCCTCAATAAAAAAGCCCGCCGCGCCCAAGGCCGCTATACAAAAGCAAATAAGGTAGCGCCAGAAATTATCCCATTGGCTGGTATGCAATGAAAAAACGGTTTCGGTCGAGAAGCTTGCGGCGGGCGCAAAGTTAGCGCTGCTCTGGGCGGCGGTGGCGCTTGGTGTATCGAGATATTCGCCACACCAGCGGCACTTGCGAGCGGCGGCCGCAATTCGCTCGCCGCAGATGGGGCAGGCTTTGGTGTTGTCGGCTGCGGCAGCAGGGGTATTGGCGCTGGGGGCCGCAGCAAGGCCGCCAGGCTCGGCAAGTTGCGCGAGCAGTGGCACAACCGTGCGTTGGCAGTGTTCGCACAAAATGGCTCGGCCGAGCGCGTCGCCCCCAACCACCATTGTTTTGCCGCAGATACAGGTAAGTTGATACATCGCTGTTGACCTCATCGCAGGCAACTTCGCCGCCGGAGTCCGCGAGTGCCCCGGCAGGCGTTGGAGCGGCTCATGACGGTGGCATCTTGGCGAATCATAATGCGGGTGCTGGAATATTGCGCTCGTGTTGGTTGCCGCCTCGACCAGCGGCGGCGTCAGACAGTCGGGCCGTGAAGCGCGGCCGCGCGGCGTTTTGGCTATTCCGCCACGCGGCTGGTTACCGCCCGTTGCCTGCGCCGGACGGCCAGGAGCATGCCCACAAACACCAAGGCCGATCCGATGGCAAAGCCTATGCTGGGCACCCGGCCCTTGAGCAGGCCTTCCCATAGCAGCGTTACCGGATAGGCCAGATTGCTGAAGGTGGCCACGCGCGATGGGGGCTGACGGGTAATGGTCCAGTTAAACAGGAAAAACACCACCACCGCAACGCCCAGCGACAGGTACAAAAGCCCCAGCCACGCCGACAAGGCAATGCCGGACCAGTGCATTGTTTGTGCGTCAATTACGGCCGGCGGCACCGAAAACAGAACCCCCGCCACAAAAACATACAGCTGCGCATTAAGGCTGCCATAACGTTGATTGAGTGGGCGGCTGAGCACCAGGTAAAGGCTCCAGGTGGCGGCGGCAAGCAGCAGAAGTAAATCGCCATGCATAAAGCGGCTCGTCAGATGCAGGCCGGAATTGAGCACAATCACCAGCGACCCAACCGATGCAAAAACCGATCCGGCCAATCCGGCGAAGCTCCATCGCTCCATATTAAGCACGCATGACAGCAGCGTTACCATGACGGGGGTATTGGCGTACAGCATGGCTCCGTGCGAGGCGTTGGACCAATCTACGCCGCGCCAAAAGGCAAACTGGTTAATCGGCACGCAAATGATACCCAGCAAGATGATCATTAACATATCGCTTCGCCGGGGCATCTGCAGGCGTCGCGTTATAAGCTGCACCAATGCGATAGCGAGGGCCGCGACGGTAAATCGCAAGCAGCCGCCCAGCATTGGCGGAAACCCGGCCACCGTTGCCTTAACGGCAATGGCGGTAAATGAACTCATGAACAAAATTAAAAGAAGGGCGCCAAGGTCCAGCGGCCCAAGGCGAGTGTGAGCGGTGGGGCCGGTGGCGGATTGCTTCATGGAACATTCCAACAAGGAGGCTGCCAACATATCGGGTGAGGATTGCCGAACCGCTCGCCCCAGGCGGTGCGTTGATTGCCTTATTTAAGCAAGGCTGCGGCTGCCCAATCAACCCGGCCGCGCACGCCGTCGTGTTGATCATCGCTTGCAGAAAGCTCCAGCGTTTTGACGCCCGCCATCGACAATATAAGTGGCACGGCAGACCCATCCGGTATGGCATGCGGCTGGTCGTACAACAGCTTGCCATCGGCAACGATTTTTAGCTGTGCTTGCCCCCACGGCTTGGCGGAATCGTCCATGGCGGGAATCAGTCGCAGCGTTGTGTATTGCCCGCTAAGCGAAAATGTCAATCGGCAGTTCACGTGTACGCCAAGGCCATGATGATGGCGTACGCCATCCACCCGCATGATGCGACCTGTGACGGCACTATTGATTTTTACCGGCCACTGCATACCGAACAACGTGGTTTGCTCGCTGGCAAAAGGGAGTGCCGCAAGCCATGTAAGCCGTCCGCCCTGCACATGAAGCTTAAGAATATCGCCCATGCTGCATGCAAATGGCTGATGTTCTGTCGTGGCCGCGTGTAAGCCCGTTGCATTCATGATCAGCTCTGAAACAGTCAGGCGGCTGCCATCGCGCAAGAACAGTTGAGCCGTCAGAGTTGGCTTTTGTGCCGGTGCTGGGAGGCCGCCGAGGGTGATGCAGGCGATGCGGGTCAGCGGTAAGGTGCTTTCGCCCAGAGAGCTGTCAAACTTGGCGGCTGTCGCGGTAAGACCTTCAAGCACACCATCAAGCTTATCGCCGTTGAGAAAGTAGATTGTATCGTGGTCGTGTGCGACGGTGGTGGGGACCCGGCTTTCAGCGCGTCGCAGGCCCGCGATCAGGCCCAGTGGAAATGTCAGCTTTCCCAATAGCGGCGATTGGATAGACATGGCTCCGGCCGCGATGGAACTCGGCGTGCCCACGAGACTGTCGCCGTTGCGCAAGAACAATCGCCATTGAGCCAGCGTAGGCGATTGCGTTGACGAAGCGTTCCGCAGGCTCACGATATCATCACTGGATAAGTTGATCGCCGCGCCGTTACCGCGCGTGCCTGAAAGCGCACCGCCGAGGCTCCATTGGGCGATGGCGACATGCCGGTATGTTTGCAGATTTTTGTTTTGGGTGATCTGTGCGGTGACAACCTGCCAGTCAGGGGATGATGCGGCCCATGCAGGCGGCGTGGCTGCCAGGCCAAGCAGGGCGATGATGCAATATTTAAGCCGCGGGCGGCTGCGATTCATAGGCGCTCCTGACAGGATCATTTCTGCAAGATGGGCAGCAGGCGGCAGGGAATCTGCAGGGCAATAAGAGCCATGGCCGTGCCATAGCTGCGTCCCGCGCCGCCCTGCCAACTGCCATCATCATTTTGGCGACCTGTGAGCGTTTTGGTAAGCGAGGGCCACCAACTCGCCCACCAGCGTCCGCCGGCCAAAAACATTGCCTGCGTGCCATAATAGTTGCCATAAAAAAAGTTGCCCTGCGAATTGTTGGGGCTGCCGGGGAGACAGTTCATGAGGTAGTGCACCCCCGCGGAGATGGCGTGTCCTTTATAAACGCCGGCGTAAAACAAAAGCGCCACGCCCGCAGCCGAGCGTGGAAACGCCGATCCCGGCGAATTGATCATATAACTGAAGCCGCCATCTGGGTTCTGCAGCCGCCGCACAAAGCGTATGGCTCGCTCAATGGTGCGCCGGGGCACGGCAATGCCCGCATCGCGGGCGGCACGTAAGGCCATTACCTGGCAGATGGTGACCGAGAGGTCGGCATCCATGGGCACGGGCTGATAACGCCAACCGCCTTGATTGTTTTGGCACTGCACTATGAGCCGTACGGCCTTTTGGAGCTTTTGTCGGAGCGAAGGCAGATGAGCCTCGCCATAGGTCTCGGCCAGAAACAGTGTAGCAAAGCCATGACTGTACATGGGGTTGCCTTCGCTTGGCCCGGCAATAAGGCCTGATTGCTGGCACTGGCTTAAAACAAACTTAAGGGCCTGCGACACATTGTGCGCATAAGGCCCTTGGCCGGGCAGGTTGCCGCCGGCAACGAATGCCAAGCCTGAAAGTGCGGTGATGGCCACCGGGGCTTGCGGGTTGGAAAACGAGCCATCGGCATTTTGTCGGTGGGCGAGCCATTTAAGCCCCTTGGTGATGCTTGCTTTTATGGCGGGCGTCATTTCATGGCGGAGAGGGCTTGCTTGGCCGAAGACAACATCTGCTGGTCCGGAGGATTTAGCCGCATGCGCCGCCGAGGGAGCCAGCAACGCAAGGGCTGCGGCGGCCAGGCAGGCAATGCCAAATGCCAAGGGCGGCTGCACAAGCAAGCGAAGAAGTTGGCTGGGCGTCAGAGTCATTTTCATGTTCATGCGAATCTCTTGTAAGTTGGCTTGGCCGGCTGCGTGCGGCACACCACACCTGCCTGCTGCGCCCATAGCGACAAGGCAGATTGGGATAATCTTATCTGGTACGCGGGAATACTCCAACAGGGGTGCGACTTCGCCGAGATAGTCGCGATAAACCAATCCAGCTACTACCGGGATTTGGTCATCCATGGCTTCCCGATTTTAGGCTCCTTGCCATATAGGGATTTCGCCATCCATGCATTAGCCCAAAGTTCCACCTCCCCTGGCACGCCTCTGGGCGTTGTTAGCTCTTGATAAATCCAGTTTTACGTCACGTTTTCATCTGATTTATACCGGCAATATATACCCATGTAATATATGATTTTTATGATTGATTATGATTATTTTCAGGTGCTATAACGTGCTCATGTACATTGACGTGGTACCCAACCGTAATTCCCCGCCTGCCGTGCTCCTGCGTAAATCCGTACGCGTGGGCAAAAAGGTCCGTAAACAGACCCTCGCCAACCTCTCCGAGTTATCGCCCGCACAAATTGAGGCCATG
>JABEVB010000108.1 GCA_013044165.1 Phycisphaerales bacterium | reverse complement strand
CGGTGCACAAGACTCCAGCTTTGACGCTATTGTTGGCATCAATGCCAACGCGAGCCTTCCCCATTACCGTCCGGGCGACGTGCGGCTGGAGAAGGACTCGTTTATTCTTGTGGATTGGGGTGCCCGCGTTGGCGGGTATTGTTCGGACCACACTCGCATGATTTTCATGGCGGAACCGCCGCGAAAGATTCGCGAAATATACGGTGTTGTGAAGCAGGCGCAGCTTGCGGCGATTGAAGCCATCAAGCCCGGCTGCACGGGCAGGCAGATAGATAAAATTGCGCGCGACATCATTAAAAAAGCTGGATATGGCAAGTGTTTTCGGCATGGGTTGGGCCACGGTATTGGCCGCAATATTCACGAACAGGTACCCATTTCGTGGCATGCCAAGAACGTGTTAGAACCGGGGATGATTATCACGATTGAGCCGGGCATCTATCTGCCGGGCATTGGCGGCGTTCGCTTAGAGGACGACGTGTTGGTTACGCCGACGGGGCATCGGGTGCTCGGCGAGTTGCCAAAGGAA
This sequence comes from Phycisphaerales bacterium, assembly GCA_013044165.1. Classification (GTDB taxonomy): domain Bacteria; phylum Planctomycetota; class Phycisphaerae; order WQYP01; family WQYP01; genus JABEVB01. Next base: position 4,935 of record JABEVB010000108.1, on the reverse strand, counting down.
ATAGAGTCTGCCAAGATTTAATGGCAAGGGGCGCGTGGCGCCTCGTGGTGAATGACAACAGGAGATTCAGCGGCATGGCAAAAGAAATGTTTACCGACAACAAGCGCGTGAAGGACCTTGTGAAGTTGATGGCCGACCATGGCCTGACCGAGATAGAACTTGTTGAAGATAAAGCGAGCATTCGGTTGAAGCGCGACCTGCCGCAGCAGGTGTTGGCGGCGGGTCCGGCGGTGGTTCAGGCCACGCCGATACATGCGGCACCAGTTGCGGCGGTGAGCGAGGCAAGTGCGGCTGACGAAGCGGGGCTGATACCCATTAAATCGCCGATGATCGGAACTTTTTACACGGCGGCGAATCCGGAAAGCGAACCATATGTAAAGGTTGGTTCGAGGGTGCAGGAGAAGACGGTGGTTTGCATTATTGAAGCGATGAAGGTGTTTAATGAGATACATGCTGAGGCTTCGGGCACGGTGGTGAAAATGCTGGTTCAAAACGGGCAGGCCGTGGAATACAACCAACCGCTGTTTTTGCTTAAGCCATGAGTTATGGCGGATGGAAGGTGCCGGGCAACGGCTTTTGGGTATGGCGACGGTCTTAAGCAGCACTAACTCTGGTAGAGGAACTGATGTTTTCACGGATACTTATAGCCAATCGTGGTGAAATTGCTTTGCGCATCATAAGAGCGTGCAAAGAGTTGGGGGTAGAGTCAGTTGCGGTATACAGCGAGGCGGACCGCGGCGCGGCCTATTTGAAGCTTGCGGATATGGCCATTTGCATTGGTCCGGGGCCGGCGGCCGAAAGTTACTTGAATATACCTCGCATTATATCTGCGGCGGAAGTTGCGGATGTGCAGGCGATTCATCCGGGGTTTGGGTTTTTATCTGAAAATGCCCACTTTGCGGAGGTTTGCCGCAGTTGCAAGATTGAGTTTATCGGGCCATCGGCAGAGTCTATGAAGCAACTTGGCTCGAAGCTGGCCTCCAAAGCGTTGGCGAAGGAATGCAACGTGCCACTGACGCCAGGGAGCGATGGGCCGGTAAAGTCGGAAAAGCAAGCGGTGGAAGTGGCGCAGAAGATAGGGTACCCGGTCATTATTAAGGCGTCGGCCGGCGGCGGCGGCCGAGGCATGCGGGTAGCGCATAACGATATTACGTTGAAAAGCTCACTTAAGGCTGCGCAGGCGGAGGCGGAGGCTGCGTTTAAGGATTCGACGGTATTTATTGAAAAATATCATGAGGAGCCGCGCCACGTTGAAGTACAAATACTGGGCGACAAGCATGGGCATGTGATTCATTTGTTTGAGCGCGATTGCAGCCTGCAACGGCGGCATCAGAAGCTGGTTGAAGAATCGCCGTGCCCGGTAATAGACCAGAAAACGCGGGAAGAACTTTGCACGGCGGCGGTGCGGCTGGCGAAGGCGGCGAATTATTATTCGGCGGCTACGGTCGAATTTATAATGGACAAAAATCGCAAGTTTTACTTTTTGGAAGTGAACACGCGCATTCAGGTGGAGCACCCAGTTACGGAGATGGTAACCGGGCAGGATTTGATTCAATGGCAGCTGCGCATTGCATCGGGCGAAAAATTAACGCTGGAGCAGAAGGACGTTCGCTTGAACGGCTGTGCGATTGAGTGCCGTATTAATGCGGAAGATCCGGATCGAAATTTCACGCCTTGCCCGGGCACGCTCGAAGAGTTTGCCGCGCCGGGTGGACCGGGTGTACGGCTGGATTCTCATGCGTACCAGGGGTACCGTGTAGGCCCGAATTACGACAGCATGATAGGCAAACTGATTGTTCATCGGCCAACGCGGGCGCAGGCGATTGCGACGATGCGCCGCGCCCTGGAGGAGTTTCGTATTGGGCCGGTGAAAACCACTATTGGGCTGCATCGGCATATTATGGCCACGCAAGACTTTCAGCAGGCTAACATTGACACCGGGTGGGTGGAGCGCACGCGCAAACTGGGCTGATGGCATTTGGGAGTGCGGCGGATGAGGCGTTTTAACGCAAAGATAGCCGGATGCATTTGGCTACTGCTGGCGTTGCTTGCGCTTGGCAGCCCGGTCACCGCAGGTGTCGGCACGGCGCCCGCAACGGTGCGAGCCGCGAAGACGGTAACTCTAACAGGCGTGATTCATTCGCCAAGCGCGATCGGTAAAATTGAGGCGGTAAATCGGGTGCGGGCTGATGTTCAGGCGGTGAGTCGGGGCAAGGCTGGGCCTTGGGTGTTTCCCGGCAGTTGGGATTCGGCCACGGCGCGGTTCACCATTCCTAATGTGCCGGTCGGGCATCATTACGATTTAATTGTTTGGAACAAACAGGCGCGATGGGAGGGGGTTAACATGGAGTATTACCGCCCGTTTACGCCCTACGGGCATTGGACCGCGGCTGACCGGGATTGGTTGGATACATTTATTGAAAAGGTGAGGCGCTTCACGAATTACAAGAGGCCGCTATGGGTTGCGGCAGATCATCGGCATGCTACGGCGGTGATTATGCAGCTACGGACGACACACTTTTACTCATCGAAGGGCGGCGAACTGATATTCAGGGTAGCGGTGTGGTATTTTCAGCGTTTTTATGGAGGGTGGCAAAAAATAGACAACATGGGCATTGTGATCACGCGGTGGCGCGGGCCCGGCGATCAAATACCAAATCCGTGGCAGTACTTGCCGGCGATCGGTGGGATTAAGATATCGCGTGATGGCCACTTTAAAAAGATTGACGCGACGTTGCCGTCGAAGGCGAGCGTGCATCGGGGACTGGACGGGGCGATTCCGACGGGGCATTAAGAGATGGCGTGTGGCCGGCGGCGATGATGACCGGCTGCGGAGGGTTGTTGGCGGGATGGAATATGCCGGGTGGCGTAGTTTTGGACGGTGGTTTGATGTTTGGCCCTGGGCGACGTGAACTATACAATAAGAGGACGTTGGCCGACGTCTGGCTAGGTGCTGGATGGATGCATTGGCGGGCGTTGGGCTGATAGGGCCGTGTTGGCAGACGGGTTCACGGCGCGATACGGCCGAGGCTGGTCTGATAAAACAGCGGCAAAGCGGTGAACAGGGCTGTGGCGAAGGTTGGCATGAAAATTGACCCTCGATTTCAGGTTGAAAGCGGTGCCGAGATATTTGGCGGCGCGGAATTGCTGCTCAAGGGGTGCTTGGAAACTCCTGGCGGCGTGGCGCTTTTGACGGGATATCCCGGGTCGCCATTGGCGGGATTTTTCGATTCTTGCCACGACATTGGACCGCTGCTGAATGAAAAGGGCGTGTGCGCGAAGATGGCCAACAACGAGGCCATCAGCATTGCGATGCTAAATGGTTCGCAAATGGTGGGCGTGCGTGGCATAGCGGTATTTAAGTCTGTGGGGTTGCATGTAGCGTCGGATGCGCTGGCCTTGGGCAACCTTGCGGGTGTTCCGCACGCAACCGGCGGAGCGGTGGTGGTGTCAGGTGATGATCCCTGGAGTGATTCCACGCAGGTGCCGGCGGACAGCCGGTTCTTATTTGAGCATTTGCGCGTTCCGGTGATGGAGCCCTCAAACCCCCAAGAACTTAAAGACTGGGTTGCCCATGCGTTTGATTTATCGGTGGCGGCCAAGCTTTACGTTGGGATGATGGTAACGGTGGCCCTGGCCGATGGCGGCGGGACGGTGCAGTGCCAGGCTAATCATTGGCCGAGCATTTCAACCAACGATCGCATTGCGATAGAAACGGCAACGATACCGGTGGAGCAAACGGTTCTTTTGCCGCCGCGAAGCTGGCGACAGGAAATGACGTTTGATGACCGGTTTAAGGCACTATTGGCCCGGTGCAGGCAGCTGGGGCTTTCGAAGTTGCTGTACCCGATAGATCGCACATGGCGCGGGGGACGATCGCAGAAATGTCCGATTGGTTTTATATCGTCGGGCATGTCGCATACGATTCTTGCGCATGCCTTGCATGAAATGGGGCTGCTGGGGCAGTTTCCGATGCTGAAGCTGGCGTTCAGCTATCCTCTGGATGGCGGGCTGGTGGATGAGCTTGCGGGTATGTGCGAGCGCGTTGTGGTGGTGGAGGAGCGCCGCAGCTTTATTGAAAAACAGGTTTCGGAGCATTTGCTTCGTCGCCGACAAGCGGAGCCGGAGAACCCCGCCTTGCGCTGCGAGGTATGGGGTAAGATATTTCCGGGTGGAGGCGCGGGCATACCGGATACCCGTGGTTTGCACCCATCCATACTTATTGATTTATTGACGCGGTTTTTGCGCGATACGCCGAACATTCCGCATGAGCTTTCTAACGGGAAGCTTTCGGAAGAACTGGAGGTCATAAGGCTTGCGGGGCGGCTGCAGGAAGCTGTGCCCGTGCGAACGCCGGCGTATTGCCCCGGTTGTCCCCATCGTGATTCGTCGAGTGCGCTGCTGGAGATACGTAAGCGGCTGCTGGATCCGGTGTATATGCAGGAACGTCATAACCGCAAGGCGATGGATCTTGTGGCCCATGGCGACACTGGCTGTTACACGATGATGATGTTTGAGCCGAACAAGCCTCTGATGCACAACTACAGCGGCATGGGGCTTGGGGGGGCTACGGGCGGCGGCGTTGACCCATTTATAACCAACAAACAGATTGTATTCATGGGAGATGGTACGTTCTTTCATTCGGGGCAGGTGGCGATTGCCAATTCAATTAATCAGGGACAGGATATCACCTACATCATTCTGGAGAATAAAACCACGGCCATGACGGGCCACCAGCCCAATCCGACGCTGCAGGAAGACATCACCGGCAATATGGTATTGGCGCATGATATTGAGCGCATTGTTAACGCCCTGATACCGGAAGCGGCTGGATCGTTGGGCATTAAAAGGCGTGATGGCCGGACGTTGCCGCAGCCGCGGGTCATCCGTATGAACCCCGCTTCGCGTGATGAATATCGCGATACGCTGGAGCGT
>JABEVB010000107.1 GCA_013044165.1 Phycisphaerales bacterium | reverse complement strand
GTTAATGCCGCGGCCATACCCATGGCCATGCTGAACTTGCTACCCATCCGCCTAAACTCATCGCGTTTCATAAGAAACTCTCCTGTCAGTCGTACAACCACACCAGCCACGCCTGGGGCCCAATTGACCCCAGCCGCGCATTCGCAGGCATAACAATCGCCTGCGAAAGAACAACGTTTGGCTGCCGATTCCTCGACTTCGCGTAACTCTAGGCGCACATGTGTTAGTGCAAGGCCAATTTCGTGTGTGTGTTTGAATAACCACCGTCGCTTCGCGAGGTTCATTTGTTGTATGCGATCGCTCGCACAAAACCCGATGATTGGTACGCGGCCGCAAGGGTACAAAATGAGGGCTTTCTCCTTTATTAAGCCAAACCGCGTCCAAGCTATGGATGTGTGCGGATGATGAAAATCCAATTTATGATGCGGTTTGCAATAATCTTGACCTTCGCTTGCGGCATATTTATACTTGAGTGCAAGTATTTCGTGTTCGGGCCCCGCCGCACCATTTTAGGATGGTGAAGCTGCCTGACATATTGCCCGTGTGCCTGGGGTTGACGCTTTCAGTTGACATCTTTCGGAGTTTTGGCGTGAAAAAGCTTTACGGTGCCATTGTTTTAGGCCTATGTATTGCCTTGTCGCGGGCATTTCCAACGGTCGCAGTTGCCGCCAAGCCTGCGCATTCATCGCCGGTTGCTCTTACAGCCAACGGCAAGAAACTCATGGAGCATTATGCCTCCATCCTCAGCAGCCTCCACGGCGACATCTCTGGCGCGTTGCCTTCTGTGGATCCCGGTATGACGCATCCATTTATGGCGGTGTATCGTTCCCGACAAACCAAAAAACCCTACCTCCTCCGAAATCGCGCCTTTACTGGTGCCATCGCACAATGTCAGCGCACAGCCGGCCCGATTTTGTCTATGGTTGATCCTTTTCTTTCAAGCGACCAATACGACAACCAGCTTGTTGAAGCGTCCATCATTGCCGACGCTACGCCGCGCGGTTTAGCCACATTTGCGCAGCAGTCCAAGGCCAATGAAGCCCTTATCAATTCGCTTTTGGCAGACCCTGCTCTGATGAAGCAGATGCAGATGGCCGACGGAGCTCGCCATGGCAATTACGGCTTAACCATGCAAATATACACCGCCATCGAAAAGGCCTCCCCTTTGTCGCATAAGGGGATTCTCCAGCGTTTTGCTTTGGCCATCGCGCTGTTGCAAAGACCTGCATTGGCGTGGTACCCATTCCATCCTGTTAAGCGCTACCTCAACTTTCAAAATGCCTATCTGAAGAAGGAACTCAGCCCCTACTTCCCGACGCTGACAACATGGGACTGCCGATTTGTAGCAGATGAGCCATACACCAATCAACAGATCAGTTGGTTCCGCCATATGTTCATGAATTATGAACCGAACAATGTTATGACTGGCCACTACCTTAACATCGTTCATACAGATGTGGGCTACAATCATATGCACTTTCACTGTGTGCCGGGTGGCAAACCCGCTCAGTTTATTGCCGGCGGGGGCGAATGTGGCGCCAGAGCCTGGATTGCCCGTCTTGCCGAGCGATCATTCGGTATCCCAACATGGGGTGTTCAACAGGTTGGCCACGCCGCATTGACCCACTGGACTCCCAATGGCTGGGTTACGCGATTTAGCGCCGGCTGGGATTGGATATGGTGGAACCAACGCAGCGGCCTGCATTTTCTGCTGGAATCTCAGGCGCGTGCCTATCCCAAGAAATTTATGCGGGTGCTTCGGGCCCGGTGGATCGGCTCAGCCTTGGGCGAGCAGAAGCCCGACCTGCGCTCCTATGGAACAGGCGGCTACTGGTTTGCCATTGCCGACTGCGAGGAACGTGAAATTGTTGCATCGGGCAAGCCTACCTATGTTACACCAAGCCTTACACAACTCGCCAAACTTAATGGCCTCACACTGGCTCAAAAGTTGGCGGCCACAGAGGTACCATCCTCCGCTATGGAAATATCCGAGGCGGCCAACGGCGCTATCACCATTCCGGCGGCGGCCTACAGCGGCCACACAGGCGTAGTGCCGGGCGTTACCTCTATGAAGAGTTTTTCTGGCGGCATGCAGATTTTCTATCACTGTGGGCAGCCTGCCGGCAAAAAGCACCACCCATTCCAGTACGTTGTCAAAGTAAATCGCCCCGGCACTTATGAGATCACGGCAAAATATATTTCCGTTAAGCCGACCGAGTATTTAAACCTGACGGTAAATAATGGTTCTGCCCCGGCAACCATGACCATGCCATGGACCAATGGCATGTGGCAGGTGACCAAACCCGTCAAGATCAACCTGGTCAAGGGCGAGAATACCTTGATCTTCAACCGTGGCAAAATGACCGGCTATCATGCGCGAGGCATATTCACCTTGAGTTTAAAAGCATTTGTCCTGACCCCGGCGAAGTAAGTCTGCGTTGCCACTGGCCAGTCATTGGGTGGGAATAAGCATCACAATTTAGGCGCAACCCCATCGCCTGGGTCAGGCGGCCACAAGGCTCAGAACAATAATCTCTCGCGTCTGTCTTACTCTGCTTCGCCTGGCTCGCGCGGTAGCGGTGGCGGCTCAACTGGCTGGCTGCCCAGATGCAGCGCCTCACCCGCCCGCGGCAACACAATGCGAAACGTGGCTCCCTGTCCAGGCTCGCTTTCGCAAAATATCTTGCCGCCAGCGCCGCTTACCACGCGCCGCACCAGCGCCAGCCCCAGCCCGCTGCCGCCCGGTTTGGTAGTGAAAAAAGGCTCAAAAAGCCGAGCCTGTACCTCCACCGGTATGCCTTTGCCGCTATCGCGCACCAGCAGCGTGGCGCTATCGGCCTCGGCTACGGTTGAAATCACAAGTGTGCCGCCGCGGGACATGGCGTCCTGGGCATTGGCGCATAGATTAAGCGTTACCTGCCGCAGTTCATCGGGGCCGATATTGACGCGCGGGTCCGCATCATCAAGATGCATAACCACCCGCACATGCTGGCGCTCCAGCGCCGGCCGCAGAAACTCCAGGGCCTCGCGCACCACGCTGTTGACCGCAGTCTCCTGCGACGCGCTGATAACCTGCGTGCGCGTTAAAAAATCGCTGAGCATTAAATCCAACCGGCGAATTTCACGCTCACAAGAGCGCGTCAACTCCACCTGACGGTCATATTCTGCCGATTTTGACTCAATAAGCCCGCGCAAAAAGTGCAGGTTAAAACCCAGAGCGGTCAGCGGCGAGCGTACCTCATGCGCCAGCACCGAGGCCAGCATGCCCCGCTCCGAAAGCAGACTCGTCCGGGCTCGCATGGTTTGGGTGTACTGCAGCCTCGCCTGTTCAAATCGCCGGGCGATGAGCAAAATCACCACCACAATCAGAACCACGCCCACCGCTATGACCACCACCGTCGCAATGATCACGCGCCGCTCGGCCGGCCAAAACTCCTGCAGCAGCACATTACGATTAAACCCGACGCTCAAATATCCCGGTTCATCCCTCGACCACGCCAGCGGCACCGTGACTTCATCCACTGGCTGGCGCGATCCCAGCCACGGCGTACTCTTGAGACTGCGAATGCGCCGCTTCTGGCCCGCCACCAGGGCCGGCCATACCGTGGCGTCCAAGCTATGATCCACGAGGCTGCTGTTAAGCTTTACGCGGCCGTTATCAGTTCGCGCGGCCAGCAGCACGATCGAGCCGCTTGGCTTCCACAGCAGCAGATATGAAATGGGCTTAAATCGCATCGCCTGACGCCTTGCCAGCGGCATAGCGCCCTGTGCCCAGGTAAGATAGCTGCCGAAATGATCTTTTTGTGGCGCTGAGTAGCTGGCAAAATCGTCCGCGATGATGCGCGTCATCAAAGTAAGCCGCGCAACTTGGTCATGGGCCGATACGCGCCGCGCCAACCACCACGATCCAAAGGCGGCCAGGCCAATCCAAAGCACCACCGCCAGCAGTACCCATCGCCATGGTCGAACCACAGATTGTTGGCCAACATCCATAAAACAAGAGAATACGCGATAGAGAGGCCAAAGTCTTGCGGCAGGGAGGCGTTGCTGCTGCCGCAGTCCATCCCCGCGTTTATTTGCCTCACGGCTTGCCGCCGCTTGCTGCATCGTTGGATGCCCGCCGACAGCAAAAAATAGCCTGCCGACAACACATCGGCAGGCTGGTGCGATAAATAATCTTGTTAAAAGCCGCCGCAGGAACTCTTATTCCTGCGGCGACCTATCAAGCAATAAATCAGGCGCGTCTGCGTCGGCCAAGCAGCAAGCCTAAGCCTCCCACGGCAAGCATGCCCATTGTGGCCGGCTCGGGGGTTGGTACGCCATTTGGAAAGAACGTGGTGGCTGTGCTCGTCGGCCCAGTGCCATAAAGAATCATTACATCTTGCACCGTGTCAGTGCCGGTTAACCCCGGTACATTCAGGGTGAACGTAACGCCCGAAAGCAGTTGCGGGTTATGCTCATATGCGCTGTGAAGGCCACCAGCACTGCCGTAGTTGTTTGGGTTAGGTGGCGGAGCAATGACCATATCATTGGGCTTGCTCGTGCCAACCTCCAAGGTTAACTGCCCCGCACCGCCACCCAGCAGTGACCGCCATTCCTTGGAGAGGTCCGACGGCTGTGAAATGGTCTTGTTAGGCGCTGAAGGCGTATTAATCAACCAGTTTCCGCTTGATTGTTCCAAGGAGACTTCCGTTCCTGATATGCCATAAGTGGGGGCTGTATTTATAGTAATCGGGTTTCCGTTACCATCCACCACGGTGAACTCAACGCCATAGATCTCCTGAGCGTCAGAGCCTGTGGTCGGGGTGGTGTTGGTCAGCGTGACCCCGATTCCATTTGTGCCGACGGTGAATGTCGCGAAGGCGTTCATGCCGCTAATATTTTGAGCTCCATAAGTGACTATGTTAGCCTTCACCGCTGAAGCGCCCATCGCCACAGCCGCCGCCAAAGCGCCGGCGACCAAAGCCCGCTTTACTCCTGAATAATTGCTGAACATGACTCCATACTCCTTTTCTTAAAAAGACACCCAAAACGCGGGCAGGGCACACGCGGCCGCACCACGCAAATCCCAACAATACATATATCCATTCGTGCAATTACTTCGGGCCAACCTGCAGTGCATTACACTCCAGCCGATCCAGCAGGCCATAAGCCGTGCGCACCATCCGTACCTCACGGCCTGCAGGAATGTAATTTCCTGCAACCGATTAGCGGCATCCGCGCTACAGATAAATGCCCAATTACCTGGCTGCCCGTTTCACTGAGGCATGAGAGAATTGAATAACAAACCGTTCAATCGCTCCAAACCACAGCCTCATCCGTTTGGCTGCAGGCCTCTCCATTTTTCGCACAACCTGCCGACTTAAGCCTTGGGCATCAAAAAACTGACGTCACCAGTCTTGTCGCCGCACGTTCCGTGCTTTTGCGTAAACCCCTGCTTATTCTCCTTTTTGCACGCGCGGACGATTCTCGTACCAAGCGTCCATCTCGCGTATCTATCGTTATCTATCTGCCTATACGCTATAGGCCCATGTCGCCACGAGCCGCGTAAAAACCTTTGCACCGGCCATGCTCCGCCCGTTGCAAACGTTACATTCAATACTAGGCGCGAGAATTCAAAAGGCAAGGATTTTGTTAAAGAAAAATCTTGCCTTTGCCAAGCTGTCGGCCTATTATCAAAGCCTTCAAATATTCCACGTTGGAATATAACCTATGTTCCGATAAAAATGGCCTGCCAGCAACAAGCTGACAGGCCGGTGCGATGTTGATGGATCGTCTACCTTATCACCGGGCAATCCTGCTTGGCGATAGGGTTATATTTTATGCCTTACTCGTCTTCCGGCGGCCCAGCAGCAGGCCCACCCCGCCAACGGCCAACATGCCCAAAGTCGCCGGCTCCGGAGCAGAAGAACTCGTAAAAGTCAGCGGCGCGCTGGCGGTCAAGCAACTTGTGCCATAGCCAACCACAATATTGTTGCCCGCCACCTCGCTACCCGGCGTAATACCTGGCAAATTGATCGTAAAGCTGGCGCCGCTGGTTAAAAATGGGTTGTGCCCATGGTTGCCATCAATACTGCCATTGCCGCTGTACTGACTGTTGGCGTTCGCTGGACCAATCACCAAGTCCTTCGACCCCGCGGCCGAAAGTGTATAGCCGCCGCCGTTGGGATTAAATGTCCACGGACTGGTAAGCCGCGCGTTAACCAGCTCAGCCGAATCGGTAAACGAACCATTGCCCGCCACTGTTCGCTCGTCGCCAACCATCGCGACATTATTCAGCGAGGCCGGGGCTGTTACGCTTGCCAGCGAAAAGCCGACGGATCGAATCAGTTCGCCCGCCGAATAAGTGCTGGGGGTGGTGTTGTCTATTGTGATGGTCAAATTCTTGGCGGCCACACTGAAATCAAATGTGATAGTGGCATCCAGCGGGTTGCTGGCATCACCCGCATTAAAGTTCGACAACTCAAAGGTCTGCATCATATCGGCATTCGTCACGGCGGCACCCAACGTAGATGCCCCAACTCCAACGGCCGCAATAAGCAGCGCCAGTTTGCGCGAATAAACTCCGGTCAACATGAATACCCTCTCTCTTGAATTCCAGGCTCACATCGCCTCTGCAGTCCCGCTCGGCCCGTTTTAGGCGGGAGGCGTCAACTTTAAATGCTTCACCGGCACGCGCCGGGTGCATCGCAAGAATCATTACACCGCTATTGCCACTGCCGCCGGCGACGAGAGCCGCAGACCCAGCGAAGCTGGCAGGCGTCGGAGCAGCAGTTTTCCGGAAATGGCCTGACTGGTGACATCGGGCACCGCCAATCGGTTCGGCTCGCCCGCATCGCTCATGGGCACCGTGGCCCGCACCACCAGCATGCTGCAATCATCTGAAATGCAGCACACCTGCAGCAAAAACCGCGGAGCCGCTGCCCTGGAGCCTGCCGCTTCCGCGGCAATCGCCGAAATCACATAAGAGCAAACATATACCGGCTCACGCAGCCAATCACCGCTGTCCGAACCCCCCAGCGTTTCATGTCCCATGAACATATCGTCGCGGCTCCATTGCAACCGCAGGTTCGGGTGAGACAAAATGCTGTTGCCGACCTGCTGTGGGTTGGCCAGGCGAAGTTGGCCTTCTACCCGTCCTGCATGTGACATATCAAGCGTTGACTCCAACGCGCCCACCGGAGCAAACTCACAAGGTTCCTCCGGACCATGGCCGGAGAGTACCGCATGCACCTGCCCATTGCGCACGGCAAACCGCGAGGCGGCAAACACCTGAGCCAACTCGCTGGCATGCCGCGGACAATCAAGGTAATAGCTCCAGTGATGTTCCTGCGTAAAGCAGCCCGGCTCGGTCAGCCCCGCCGCCAAAGTGCACAGAACGCCGACGCTTTCACCTACCATACGATGAATCAACGGTTCCGACATGATGCTCTCTCTCCTCTTGATCTCATCCAGGCGGAACACTCCAGCCGCCTTGGAAAATCCATGACTAAAAACAGCCCGGCGACGATGCGCCGCAACCGAATTGAACGCTCCCGGCGCCGAGCGGAGGGGGCCGTGGGGCAGTACCCCTCCGGTGCGACGCCGAACGAAGGCGGCTCTTAACCCAACCTCGCATCAACGAGGTTAAACATCGGCTAAAGGCCGCAAGCAAGCTCTATATGTGTCATTCCGGCTTGAAATTGCCCACCGGAACTTTCTTTAAGGCTCGATGTTGATCTGTCAAAAGCCTGCCCGCACGTTTGCGGAGCTTATGGGTTGCCCGACGAACCTCGCAAGCAGCATCAAAACCTGAAAGCTGCTCAAGCAACCAAACATGTTTTCGGTCAGGCCCTACCCGGAACTGCAGTAATTTAATCTGGGTGTGGCTGCGTCCTGAAAAAGCGGCTCAATCGCCGCCGCAGGTTCAGTGTGCATTCGATAGCTCTAAGAGTTGGCCGGTGTGCTCGGTTCGGCGGGGGGTGGGGGGGCACCATTGGCCGCGTCGGCCGGCTTGGCTGTGCCGTTGGCGCGGTCCCGTTGAATGGCCTGATAAACTTCCTTGCGATGCACCGGCACAGTGTTGGGCGCATTGATGCCCAGACGCACCTTATCGCCCCGGATGTCCACAATGGTGATCTCGATGTTATCGCCGATCATTATGCTCTGATCGCGTTGCCGCGAGAGTACAAGCATGGGCCTGCTCCTTGCCTAAAAAAACCCAGTCCGTTGCGCTTTATAAGGCTCTTGGCCAAATGTCCATTTCTTGTACAGCGCCGCTCCGCCGGCAAGCGGGCGATCAACCGCAACTGACTCCTCTAAACCTCTATTATCTACATTATAACCAATCAACATACTAAAACCTAATCAATCACCTTACGCCATAAACGCCAGCGACGCCTGCCACCGCGAGCGCGAACGCGAACGCAGGTGTGCCGGCTCCCGCAGAGTTGGCGGCTGCCATTGCGGGCTTGCGGTGGCCTGTACCTGCGTGGCCAAGCCCGTTTTAGGGTTCAAAATCAGCGGGCAAGAAAAGTTGACCCGCATGCCCGTGGGGCTTGGCTCAACCAGCAGCATGATGCGGGCGTCCGCATGGCCTGATAGCCCGATGGATTCACACGCCGCCGCATCTGGCTCAATGCAAAAGCCCGGAATACACCCACCAGCGTCAATAAGCTGAAAGGCCGCCTCGGGTTGTTCAACGCTTTTGATCCAAATGGCCGAACTCCCCGACGAATCCTCTAAAAGTTCGTACTCTGCAGACCCCGCAAGCGGAGCTATTGCCCGCAACAGCCGAAATCGGCAACTGATGTCTGCGCCCGCACTTGTTGGATAGCTGACCATACTGCTTGTGTCCTTTTCTTAAGGTAGGGGGCCATGTCCATTCCTGGCCGCACCCGGCTAACCACGAGTCCCTGCGACTGCCAATCGTGAGGCGCTGCGAGCGGCAGCCCCAGGCGGGTCGTGTTTCGCCAGAGTCTTTTTCGACAGTTATAGGCTGCTTGTCCAATAAAAATGGGAGATTAGGACTTTTGGCGGGGTAGGCGAACAGAGGCGAGGTTGTTGGACGCAACAACGAATTCACAATGAGCTGTTGAATTAGGCCAGGCGAATCTTAATGACACTTCTCACGCAGTGTGGTCAAACGGCTGCATTATAGGAACTTGCCGCGCCACAGTTTGCTGAATTTGTTAATCCTTCCACAACACAAGCGGGGGGTTATCCAAGGGCATCAACCCAGATAAACCTCCGACGGCGTTGCTTTGCCCGCGCCTACCGGCTCGCGATCCCAGCGATTGTCTTGGCGCGGCGAGTCTTCGACGAAGCTTATCTTCATCGCTTCTCGCGGCGACTCGCCAAAATAGCTGGAACTGTGCGGCCGCTCAAACTCGGGACTGTCCGAGAATCCAGCCGCCTTAGCCAGAGCTGGGGACTTGGAAGGACCGCCTCGTGCTGGATCAACCTTTGTCATAAGGTTCTCCTTTTTTCCCACAGGACCGGCGGATACCTTACTCCCGGCGGTTTCACTATACCACTTTTGCTCCGACCGATGCAACAAAAAATTTCTCCAACACAAACCCATCTGTTTTCGCTATTTTGCCATTTTTTGTGAGTTTTATGCGCGAGGCGTTGTTTTCGCAGGGTGGGCCAGTGGTCCACAAACCGGCGGGGCCATTCGCCCAAATACGCAAGGCAGGGGGCAGTCGCATAACGCGACTGCATAATACTTGCGAACAGCTGTGATGAAGCCGTCGCTTTTAAATGATATCGTCCCGTGCGCTGCAACAACTTGAATATTGGCGGCCCATTTGCATGTGCCGCCGTGGATAAAATCAGCCCGGCAAGCTCGAACACTGTATAAAGGGACAATCGCCATGGGCGAATCTGCCGGATTGCACAGCCCGATAGCTGTTTTTTAAAGCCATACATGCATATATGTTATAGTAACCATCTTACTCTGTATAAAGAATGGCAATCCGGGGCTATTTGGGATTAAGCCTCTGCGGCGTTCATCACGCCAGCCTCTCGGCCGCCGGCGTGGACGATCCGCCAGACACGGCTTGCGCGCTCTGCGCTGCTGTAAGCAATCTGGCCCGCGCCCCGGCTGGACACACCCTTCAGCCGCTTGCTACACTCACCTAAAAGCATACCTGTTGACAGACCGCTTTTTTAAGGAGCCACGCATGAATAATTCATCATCATCCCAAGATGCCCGCGGCGTAGATCCGCTGCCACCCGATTCGCCCGCCCGTCGCCAGTGGCCTTTCAAGCAGCCCGTTTTGGCGCGGGTGGGATTTTACGCCATGCTTGCCGCTGCGCTCACGCTGCTGGTGCTGTCCGCTCCTGCCATCGCGGGAGTTGGGTTTTTGATCATGCTCATTCGCCTGGAGGAACAGCAGCGCTCGCTCCGGCAACGGGTGGATTATCTGATGCGACAACAGGTGGCCAGCCAGCCGAACCCTGCCGCGGCCGCTCTGCAAGAGAGTGCCGCCGGCGCTGTGGACCCGCAACCGTGGCTGACCGCACTGGAGCACACGCCACCCGCCACGCCACCCCAAAACGATGCCGAACCGCCGGTAGCCTGAATCGCTTTGGCCCAACCTTGGTTGCGGCCCAACAGGCCGGCCGGTGCCTTTGCAGCATTATTTGCCAACCACGCTCGCTTGCCGCACAATATCCCCCTTGCGGTATTTTGGAGCGCTTAAAATGTCTACATCGGTAAAGAAAATTGTTCTCGCCTACTCTGGCGGCCTGGATACTTCGGTCATTTTGCCCTGGCTTAAAGACAATTACCCTGGCTGCAAGGTTATCGCCTTTGCCGCCGAACTTGGCCAAGGCGACGAGCTTGCGGGCATCAAGGCCAAAGCGCTCGCCAGCGGAGCCGACAAGTGCATTGTCAAAGACCTGCGCGAAGAGTTCGCCCGCGATTACTGTTTTCCAATGCTTCGGGCCGGCGCGGTTTATGAGCACAACTACATGCTCGGAACCTCCATCGCCCGCCCGCTGATCGCCAAATATCAGGTGGCTGTGGCCCATGCCGAGGGAGCCGACGCGGTTTCGCACGGTGCCACAGGCAAGGGCAACGACCAGGTTCGTTTTGAACTTACCTATATGGCCCTTGGGCCTGAGCTTAAAATCATCGCCCCCTGGAAGGACGACCGCTTTGAGCTTCGCAGCCGCGAGGCCGCCATTGAATATGCCAAGGAAAAAGGCATTCCGATTGTGCAGAGCGTCAAGAAGATTTATTCGCGTGACCGCAACCTGTGGCACATTTCGCATGAAGGCGCTGATCTTGAAGATCCCGCCAACGAGCCACTCGATAATCTATGGGTCATGAGCGTGCCGGTAAGCAAGGCCCCCAGCAAGGCCGAGTTTGTCACGGTAGACTTTGAAGCAGGTACGCCGGTGGGTGTCAACGGTCGAAAGCTCGCTGCGCATAAAATTATCGAAACGCTCAATGCCATTGGAGGTCGTCATGGCGTGGGGCAGATAGACTTGGTCGAAAATCGGCTCGTCGGCATGAAAAGCCGCGGTGCCTACGAAACGCCCGGCGGCACCATACTGCTGACCGCCATACGCGCCCTCGAATCGCTGTGTCTTGAGCGCGAAACGCTGCACTACAAGCAGCAGCTTGCGCTTAAGTACGCCGAGCTGGTGTATTACGGGCAGTGGTTTCATCCGCTGCGCGAAGCACTCGACAGCTTTATGACCGCCGTATGCCAGCCGGTGTCGGGGCGGGTAAAACTGCGGTTGTACAAGGGCCGGGCCACGGTCGCAGCGGTCAACTCACCCAAGAGCTTGTACCGTCAGGACCTCGCGAGCTTTACAATGGGTGCGGAATACGACGGCAAAGATGCAATCGGCTTCATCAAGCTGTTGGGGCTTCCAATGAAGGTGCACGCGCTGGTGAATAAGCAAAAGTGATGTTATATTTTTCTTAAGTCTCTAAAAGATTCCGTAAGGCGCATATATTAGCTTTCGTAGCTCAATTTGTAGTGTTTGCACAGGCGTTATCCACAATATAAGGTGCTATGATCCCTTATTAAAGTTTCAAGGCTTTTACTTTAATAAGCGGTTGCCTTATTAAGGTTGAGTTTAATAAGAGCGGTTTGCACGTGTGGTCCGCACAGGACGATGGTCTCACTTTGGTGGGTGGATGCTGACACGCGATTTTGATGCAAGTGCCCCCGGCAAGCTGGTGGACATTGGTGGCGGTATGCATGCCTTTATCCCGCACCCGCTGCCGCCAAAGTATATGCTTAGTGACGCAACCAACCGAGACGCAGAGGATGCCGTAAATGCCATCGGCGAACTCCGTGGCATGAATCTACGGAGGCATTAAGACATGACGCTTCACGGGACCCAACCCGATGCCATTAAAGACCCTCTCTTTGTCTCAGAGCCGCGATGGCCCGCCATTGTTGCCGTGGTCGCAGCCGCGGCGATTTTCACCGCCTTGCCGCCCAATTTAATTATTGGGCCGCGCTGGCTCGTTATGGTGCTGGTGCTCGCGCTCACCGCACCCTACGCGCTGCT
This sequence comes from Phycisphaerales bacterium, assembly GCA_013044165.1. Taxonomy (GTDB): domain Bacteria; phylum Planctomycetota; class Phycisphaerae; order WQYP01; family WQYP01; genus JABEVB01. Next base: position 7,056 of record JABEVB010000107.1, on the reverse strand, counting down.
TAACCGCAGCGGCTTGCGCCAGGCCGCCCGCGTACTTGGCTATCTTAACTCCGCGGTTATCACTTTGTTCCTCCTCGCTTCGCTTTTTTTGCTGGTGCGAGCGATGCTGCGGCACCAGGGTTCGCCGGGGCAAATGCTCACTTCCGCCGCCTGCCTCTGGGTCGCCAATATTCTGGTCTTTGCACTCTGGTACTGGCGGCTGGATGCCGGCGGCCCCCACGCCCGCGAGACCCGCGGTGCCCACGAAATGGGCGCATTTCTATTCCCGCAAATGACCATGCGCGGGCATCCGGCGGCCAACTGGCGACCGCACTTTATTGATTATTTATTCCTGGCCTTCAACACCAGCACCGCATTTTCACCTACCGACACGGCCATTCTTTCGCGTTGGGGCAAAGCGCTTATTATGCTCCAGTCGCTGATGTCGCTTACCATTGTCGCCCTTCTGGCCGCACGGGCCGTGAATATTTTATAGATCAACCGCCGCAAAGCCGCGACGCGCCTTGCCGATTATAAAAGTCTCGGCGCAACCGATATTTCAACGTGCTTTACCGCGCCTGTTTACGCCACGGCCGTTACAGCGGTAGCTGGCGTTTGAGTTGAAAGGTAATCGAATAGGTTTGGCTCGTGCACCGGGGCCTGACACCCCGGGCAATACCAGCTCCATGTGCCGTCGCGGCCGCTGCGGTCGCTGACAATGATACTGTTGCAGGCCGCACAGCGCTGGCCCGCCCGGTCGTAAACGCGGGCCGGCGGTGGTGTATCTTCGTGCAGGCGGTGATGCCGCAGCGCAGCACCCAAAACGGCAATAATCGCGGCGGCAAGCCGCTGGCGCGCCGCCTCATCCAACTGCCCCACGGCCGTGCTGGGGCCAATGCCCGCAGCGTATAAAATCTCGCATTTACTGCGGTTGCCGATGCCGGCAATTCTCCGTTGGCTCAGCAGCGATCGTGCAATGGGTGCATGCCATGCCCGTGCGAGGCATCGCGAGAGCGCTAGCGCATCGAGCGGCGTGCTTAGCGGGTCCGGCCCGATATCGCGCAGCTCGGCAATCTGCCACATCGTTTCTGTGCTTTGCGTAAGCAGCAGCGGCTTGCCAACAAGCTGCACCCGAAAGCTGTTGAGCACCGTCAGCGAAAGCAGCTTTCGCCCGGCAAGCGACGGCTGCCCGTCGCTCTTTTTGGCAATGGGCACAATATCCCAGCGCCACGGGCCGGTTGGTTCAAGCATCCACGAAACGCCATGGTCAAAATGCCATATCAACCAACGTCCATGCGATGTTATCTGTTTAACGCTCCGGCCCGCACAATGTTTAAGCACCACGTTGGCCTGCCAGCGGTTGGCGGGGGTATCCACGCGATCAATCATTTTGCCCGCCAGCGCCCGGTTCAGGCGTTCGGCCAATGCTCGAATTTGCGGCCCTTCCATGAGCGTTATCCTCCGGTTGCGCGAACCAGCGTTGTGCCGATGTCGGCTGGCGAGTCGGTGGTGTGGATACCCGCGGCCCGCATCGCTAGTATTTTACTCTCTGCGGTGCCCTCACCGCCACTGATGATGGCCCCGGCATGGCCCATGCGCTTGCCCGGTGGGGCGGTGCGCCCGGCGATAAAGCCCACCACCGGCTTGGTCACATGCTTTTTGACAAACTCGGCGGCGGCTTCTTCGGCGGTTCCGCCGATTTCGCCGATCATCACAATCGCTTCGGTTTCCGGGTCATCCTGAAACGCCCGCAGCACATCCACAAAATCCATTCCCTTTACCGGATCGCCCCCGATGCCCACGCACGTGCTTTGACTCCACCCAAGCTGGCTGGTCTGCCAAACCGCTTCATAGGTAAGCGTGCCCGAACGGCTCACAATGCCCACCGCCCGCTTGCCGCTGGTGCGCGGCGTATGAATGTAACCGGGCATGATACCGATTTTACATTCGCCCGGCGTAATAACGCCCGGGCAGTTAGGCCCTACCAGCGTTACTTTGCCCGCAAAGTCAGCCAGATATTTTTTGGCCCGAACCATATCCAGCACCGGAATACCTTCGGTAATCGCTACAATCAGCCGTATGCCCGCATCCGCAGCCTCGCAAATGGCGTCGGCGGCAAATGGTGGCGGTACAAAAATCATGGTCGCATCGGCACCGGTGGCTTTAACGGCCTGTTCCACTGTGTCAAAAATCGGCAGGCCGTTGGCATCTTTGGTGCCGCCTTTGCCCGGGCTGGTGCCGCCAACCATTTTTGTTCCGTAATCGAGGCAACCTTTGGTATGAAACGCTCCGCCGCCGCTGCCGGTAATGCCCTGGCAAATCACGCGGGTGTTTTTATCAACGAGAATGGACATGGCTTAAACCTTTACTCTTAAAAAACCTTCAGGCCACTGGTTCGCCGCAGCGGGGCCTGTTGTCGCCTGCGATGGCGGCCCGGCCATTATGCCGCGCGGGTAGCGGCGACAATTTGTTTGGCGGCATCATTTAGATCTGTGGCGGTTTTGAGCGTTGGCAACTCGCCGCGGGCTTTGGCGAGAATCTCGCGGGCCTTTTCCACATTGGTGCCTTCCAGCCGCACCACCACAGGCACCTTAAAGCCCACTTCGCGGCCGGCATGAATGAGTGCCTCGGCAATGAGGTCGCAGCGAGCAATGCCACCAAAAATATTCACCAGTACGCCGCGCACTTTTTTGTCGCTTAGCAGAATGCGAAACGCCTCGACAGCTCCCTCCGCTTTTACGCCGCCGCCCACATCCAGGAAGTTTGCCGGTTTTCCGCCATGCAGTTGCACCACATCCATGGTGGCCATGGCCAGGCCGGCCCCGTTGACCAGGCAAGCTATATCGCCATCGAGTTTGATGTAATTGAGATTGGCCTTGGCCGCGCGAACCTCCAGGGGATCATTTTCCGCAGGGTCGGCCAAGGCCGCGATATCCGCATGCCGAAATAGTGCGTTGTCGTCAAAGTTTATTTTGGCGTCTATCGCCAGCAGTTGGCCATCTTTGGTAAGCACCAACGGGTTGATTTCCGCAATGGAGCAGTCGTACTGCACGAATACATTTGCAAGCTTAAGCAATATGCCCGCCATCACCCCTGCCTGCTTGCCCGTGAAGCCCAGCCGGGCGGCCACGCGCCTCGCCTGAAACGGTTGCAGGCCCAGCGTAGGATGCAGCGGCTCTTTCACAATGGCTTGCGGATTGCTATGGGCCACTTGCTCAATTTCAACGCCGCCCTGAGCCGACGCTATCACCGACGCGGTGCTTTTGGCTCGGTCCAGCACCAGGCCCACATAATACTCATGGGCAATATCCACAGCGCCGGCAACCAGCAGCTTGGTGGCCGCAACGCCTTCGGGCCCGGTCTGCGGTGAAACCATCCGGTTGCCGAGCATAAACTCGGCTGCCGCGCGGGCCTCAGCCGCCGATTTAACCAGCTTCACAAAACCCGCTTTGCCCCGGCCACCGGCAAATACCTGTGCTTTAATAACCTGCAGCGGCATGCCATTGGCAATAAACGCTTCTTCAGCCGCAGCCGCGGTTTCAACCACCTTGGCCGGCGGCACCGGCACGCCTGCCTTGGCAAGCAAATCACGCGCCTGATATTCATGTATCTTCATGCAAACTCCTTGAATGCCCGCAAGCCGGGCAGAACAACTTACCGCCAGAAGATAATGGATAATGGTTAAAAGATAAACCGTCGCACGACACATGCTGCGCCATGCCCTTGGCAATGTGCCGCCGGGGGCTTTTTGACACATTTCGCTTTGCCCCGCATCGCGCTACGGTCCGACCATGCCATGTTTTGTGACGATTGACCTCGACGCACAGCCGCGTCAACTATGGCTGGTATCGGGGTCCAGCGGCACAATCAGGCTGAACGTAGCTCCTTTGCCGGGGCTGCTGACCAGTTCAATCTCCGCCTTGAGCATGGTGGCAAGTTCCTTGCTGATGGCCAGCCCCAGCCCGCTGCCGCTGTGCTGGCGCGTAACCGAGCCATCAAGCTGCCGAAACTTTTCAAAGATTTCCTGATGATGTTCCGGCGCTATGCCCGGGCCCGTATCCATTACCGACACTCGCACATGCTGCGGATCGGGCATGCCCGCCGAAATACGAATCGCTCCGTCCGCCGGCGTAAATTTGATGGCATTGGAAAAAAAGTTGTACAAAATCTGCTGAAATCGCCCCGGATCGGTCGTTACCAGTGGAATCTGGCTTTCGACGGTCAGTGAAATATCTATGTTCTTCTTCTGCGCCAGGGGCCGCAAAAAATTGATCAGCGACTCGCATACGTCCGGCACGTTGATGCGGTCGCGGCGCAGCACCATTTTTCCCGCTTCAATTTTGGCCAAATCCAGCAGGTCGTTAATCAGTTCCAACAACTGCCGGGCGCTGGTCTGAATATTTTCCAGGTAGCGGCTCATGCGGCTGTCGGCGGAGACGGCGGCGTTGTTGGCCAAAAGCTCGGCAAAGCCGATGATGGCATTGAGCGGCGTACGCAGTTCATGGCTGACGTTGGTAAGAAATTCGCTTTTAACGCGGTTGGCCTGGTATAGGTCCACATTGGTTTCAGCCAGTTCGCCCAGACGCGTATCGAGGCTGCGATTGGTGGACTCGAGTTGATCCTGCGACGCCTTGAGCGTGGCGAGCATCTGGTTAAAAGTTTCAGATAACTGTTCAAACTCATCGCCGGTGGATATGGCCGACCGAATGGACAAATCACCGCCGGCGACCTTTTCGGCGGTGTTGCGCAGCACGCGCACCGGTTGGAGAATAAGTCGGGTGGTAATAAGATAAAACACAATAATGGCCAGCACACCGCCAATAAACCCCGACACCACAATAACGGCCCGGTTGATCAACAATTGGTCTTCATCAACATGCAGCGGCATGTCCACGCGAATAATGCCCACCAGCGGGCCGCCTTGCGGCGAAAATACCGCTGACATCCTCGGCGTTGTGCTGACAGCCGGCCCTGCCGGACGTGTTGCCGGGGCACTGGCCGGGGCAGTTGCGGCAGTCATGGCAGCCTGGGTGGCCGCAGCAGGCGCAGTCGCCGCTGCGGCGACTGCATTTTTCAGGCCAATCGAGTGTACCGGCTCTGCCCAGTTGCGCCACGAAGCGTGGCACCGCAGACACGACTGCGACGCCCGCAGGGCCGCCGCATACTGATAAACCTGCGGCCCATGCCGCCCGTGGGTAAGCGAGCCGTATTGGCTTTCATCCGGATTCGCCAAAAACTCGCCAATGGCCGCCAGCGACGTGGTACCACCATGAACTGGCGGAACTCCGGGCTTGCTTAGCAGAATAATTCTGGGTGGCGGGTAGCTAAGGCCGGGCAAACCTGTTTGCAGCCAGCGCTGGTCGGCCGCAATCGCCGCTGGCTTCTGCGCCGGTTGCGAGGTGGCAGGGCGGGTTGCGTTCCGCGCTGTGACAGCCTGTGTTGCCATAGCGGCCATAGCCTTAGGGGGTGGTTTTGCCGCGTGTTTGGTGGCTGGCGACCGTTGGGTTGCTGCGGCGATTGGCGCAGCCATCCGCGCGTGTAACTGCCGCAGTGCCATATCGGCAACAATGCGTGCCTGGTAAACGGTTTGGCGTCGCGTGAGCTGTTCCATGCGCTGCCACGGCACGGCCAGAGCGCCCGCAATAATCACCACCACCGCCAAACCGAAAAGCATCTGGCATTTGGCGGCCAGCGAAATCGAAAGTTCGCGCTTTGCCATGCGTCTGGTCCATTTGCGTTGTGCCACCTTGTACATCACCCGCAACAGGCGGCATCGGTTGGCGGCGGCAGCTCTTTAGCCGGCGGTTGCGGATTGGCCAGCCGGCAACTCTGCGGCCTCCGGCGGCTGGTTTGCAACATGGCGACTGTGCAAGTTCATGCGTAATGCCGCATAAAAGCCGAAAATAGCTCCTGCCAAGCCCGCGCTCACCTGGGCTACCGGCAGGAGGCCCGCCGGCGCAAATGCCGCCACCCCCGGGTATGTCGGCGTTTTATGCATCACAATCAGGTAGCTCGTCATCAAACCGATGGGCACCGCGCTAAATAAAGCCCAGGTGGTGACGGTTGAAAACACCAGCGCCGCAATGAACGCCGCCAAGCCAAAACTCACAAATGCCGCAAACAATTCCTGATTAACCGCCTGCGACTGGGCCAAAAGCATCATGAGCGATTCTCCGATGGCCAGTGTCAGCGCAAAGCCAGCGGCGTTAACCGTTAGCGCCAATCCGGCCGATTGACGATCGTCCCCGGCAACCACATTGCGCGCCGAGTATGGCATCAGCAGTCCTTCGGGCGCAGGCCCGGTTTGCCAGGGGCCGTCCATGCCCAGCATGTGCAGCCATATCCGATTGCCGCCAAGCAGCCGAAATATCACCCGGCCGGCCAGTTCGCCAATCAGCACAAAAATAAACCAGTAAACACTCTGCAGCGTGAGCAGCCGCCATGTTCGCGGCAATTCGTGGGGGTGCGACAGCAGCAGCGGCGCGATGGGGCCCCATTTAATCGCCACCCACATAAGCCCTAGCGAAGCGGTAAAAAAACCCGCGTGCGGTCCATCCGGCCAGGTGATCAGTGTGCCCACCAGTACCGCCAGCAGCAGTGCCCCCAGAAGCAGAAGCTCCGAGCTTAAATTCATCGCCGGCCCCCATGCCAGCAGCGATGGGCCAAAAAGCCAGGGCGACGCCATAAGCCGCTCGGCAACAAACCTGAAAATAAACGCCGCCGCCGCAATGGCCAGCACATAACGTACCTGCCGCAGCATGTTAAACCATAAAAGCGCCCGATGGTTGACGTGTTCCGGCCGCCAGTGCCCCGGCGATCCGGCATGATGTTGATCTTGCATGTTGATGGGTCCTGTCACTTGGCGTCCTGCTGATGAAACACCAGCACGCTGGAGTCTACCTCAAACACCAGGCCATTGTTTACCACATCCCAGCGGGCGATATCAGGCCCATTGGGATCGCCGGCAGAGCGAACCAGCCGCTTGGCCAGCACAAGCGAGCCATTGTCGAGTCGGCCGGTGGAATCCGTTTGCTTCGCCAAAAAGAGTTTAACCGCACTTTGAGCGGTGCCAAGCGG
>JABEVB010000106.1 GCA_013044165.1 Phycisphaerales bacterium | reverse complement strand
GATTTGACCGTAGCCAAGCCGACAGACACGACCACAGTCATAGCCACGGCCACAGCCCCGGTACCGCCCAAGCCCGCCGTTTTTACTGGTATGGTCACCGCCCGACAACTCGCCGAGGCCCGCGGCACTGTGTACCTCGCTTCCTCCGCACGGTTAACACCGCTGGCCCAAGACCTGCTTCGTGAGCGAAAGATCACCGTTGAAGTCGTTACTGCCCCATCCAGCAACGCCGACAAGCATTGGCTCTGCTGGATGCAAGGACACTGCCCCACTGCGGCAAGCCTCATGACCGAGCTTGGTGGTCGCCCGCTGCCCATTGGAAATGGACCCGACGATTTGCTGGCGGCAGTCCGGCAGGTAGCCGCCGACATCCGCTCAGTTAAAGCGCAACTGGCCATTCTGTTTGTGCCTGCTGCCGCTCGCGCTGTGTGTTTTGCCAATCGCTGCCGCAGTTTGCGGGCCATCGTCGGAACATGCGAGCAGGCCGTTCAGGAAGGCATTGATATGCTCGGAGCCAATGTGCTGGTGCTGGAGTATCCGCATCTTAATGCCCAGCGCATGCGGCAACTTGCTTTGCAGTTTATTCAATCATCAGGTCGGCCGAACGCAGCAGTACAGCGCCAACTTGCACAATTGGCCGCCTGCGGCTGATAAGACACTGGAGTCATTACAACTTTTTAAGAGGTGAATTATGGCAATGGTCAACGAATTTCAAATCCGCAAGGAAATGTGCGATGTGGGACACCGCATATGGATGCGCGGCTATTGTGCCGGCAACGAGGGCAACCATTCCGTGCGCATCGGCGACGATCGCGTGCTGTGTACCCCCACCGGAGTTTCCAAGGGGTTTCTCTCGCCCGACCAAATAACTGTTTGCGACATGGACGGCAAGCAGATAGACACCCACAACAAGATGAAACGCACCAGCGAAGTGCTGTTGCACCTGCAAATTTACAAGGCTCGCCCCGATGTTCGCTCGGTGGTCCACTCGCATCCGCCTCACGCCACCGCGTTCGCCATCGCCAATATTCCCATTCCCGAAGGCATTCACCCGGAGGCCGAAGTATTTTTAGGCCGGGTGCCGATGGCCAAATACACCACACCCAGCTACAAGGAACTTGGCGAATCGGTTGTAGCGCTCATCAACAAAGAAACCAACACCGTTATGATGGGCAACCATGGCTCCGTCTGCTTCGACACCTCGCTTATTGGGGCTTATTACAAGCTTGAAATTCTGGATGCCTACTGCCGCATACTGCTGCTGTCGCGCCAGCTTGGACGCGTCAATCAGCTTTCCGCTCAAGAAATGGTGGAACTCCTGAAAGTCAAAGAAAAGTTCGGCATCCCCGATCAACGCCTTGCCTGCGCAAGCAAAGGCTGCGTAGGCTCAGATAACGAACCCTTTCTTGCCACCGTTGAAGGCCCCCAACGCACCGCCTGCGCCTGTGAAGATGGCACGGTTGAGCAAGGTAACAAAGTTAATGCTGCCGAACTTGAGGCAATGGTGCAGCAGGTCACAAACCAGATTATGGCCGGCCTTAAGAAATGATCTAAAGCTTGACCAGCACGCTCGCTTGCATGTGCAGGAGGGCTGATTATTGAACAATTGGGGACAGCAAAAGTAAGGAAATACACATGAAAGTCAGTATTATCGGCGGTGGTGGTCGCGTGGGTTCTAACGCGGCATTTGCACTCCAGTGCGCGGGCTTGGTCAGCGAGATCGCCTTAATTGACGCCAACGCCGATCTTGCCGCAGGCGAAGCGCTTGATCTGCTTCACGGCTCCGCCATCGCGGGCGACCAGAAAATTTATGCCACCGACGTAAAGGGCGCCGCCGACTCCGATTTAATCTGCATTACAGCCGGCCTGCGCCGCAAGCCCGACGAAAGCCGCCTCGATCTGATTAATCGAAACGTATCACTCTACAAAGGCATACTCGATTCCATCAAAACCGTTAACGTGCGTAAGGACGCCATTTTTCTGGTCGTCTCCAACCCGGTGGATGTACTTACCCGCCTCAAAATCGAATATCTCAACTGGCCGGCCAAACAGGTTTTGGGCTTGGGCACTGTGCTCGATTCCACTCGCTTCCGCTCGCTTATAGCCAAGGCTCGAGGCCTCGCGCCAACACAGGTGGACGCAGTCATTCTCGGCGAACATGGCGATACCATGACGCCAATTTGGTCCAGCGCAACCGCCGCCGGCATGCCCTTGGGCAAACTGCTTACGCCCCAGCAGCAGACCGATATTTTTTCGCAAACCCAAAAGGCAGGCGCTGAGGTTATCCGCATGAAGGGTGGTGCGGGCTATGCTGTCGGCCTGAGCATCGCCGAAGTTATTCATGCGGTGCTGCTCGATAACCGCCGCATCCTGCCGGTATCCACCCAAATGAACGGCCAGTATGGCATTCGCAAAGTCTGCCTGAGCATTCCCACCGTCGTGGGCCGCTCCGGCGCAATCGCTACCTTCGAGCCTGAACTCTGGCCCAAAGAGCTACAAGGCCTTGCCGCCAGCGCTCGGGCGCTCGATGAAACCTGGGCCAAAATCGCCGGCAAATAACCGTATAAGACGGCGCTACCGCCGGCATTAAAAAAGGCATGTTGCATGCTGATTGTCGAACGCCAGAAGAAACTGCTGGATATTCTGCGGGAGCGCCATAGTGCACCGCTCGAATCGCTGGCAGCCGAATTGGGCGTTTCAAGTTCCACGGTGCGGCGCGATGTTGAAGCGCTGCAAAGCCAGGGCGTAGTGGATGCCACCCGCGGCGGCGTCATTTTTCGGGGGCGCACCAGCGGCCTCACCGGCCTTGATGAACGCATGAATCAGCAAGTTGACGCCAAAAGACTCATCGGCAAGGCCGCTGCCGCCATGGTCGAACCCGGCATGACGGTATATTTCGATGGCGGTTCAACCGTGCGCTACATGGTGGAGCAGATTTCCGCCCGCCCGCTGCAGGTGGTAACCAACAGCCTCACCGTCGCCGCCGGCTTCGCCAATGATGATCGCGTGGAACTTCTACTGCTTGGCGGCACCCTTTACCCGAGATCGGGTGTATTGGTCGGTCCCATCACCACCCAAGCCCTTGCTGAAATACATGCCGACCTGATGGTATTTTCAGTGGCCGGTATTTTCGAAGGCGACATTTACAACAGCAATCTGGCCATGGCCGAAGTCGAGAAGCTTGCCATTAAACAGGCCGCTCGCCGCGTGCTTCTCGCCGACAGTTCCAAGTTTGGCCGCAAAAGTCTTGCCCGCGTGTGCCCACTTGAAGACCTCGACCTCATCATAAGCGACACCGCCATCGGCGAGCCATGGCGCAGCACCCTCACAGATAAGCTCCTCCTGGCTTAATACCCCGGCGAACAAAACAACTACCGGTACATTTCTGTGAGCCAAAGCCCGGTCTCGCCAGCACGTTCTCCCCCGCCGCCGCTTGCCGTGTGGCCTTATAAATTGTTTCGCTCTATAATATTGTTAACGTAACTTTGAATCGTCGCTTCTTTGGGAGATCATCATGGCTCGTTCCAAGGCCAGCCTTAAGGATATTGCCCGGCGGCTCGACCTCTCCGCCATGACCGTTTCCCGCGCCCTGAGCGGCCATGGCTCAGTATCGCGCAAAACAAAGGCCCGCATTCTTGCAACCGCCCGCAAATTGCGCTACCGGCCGAACATGCTCATGTACGGCGTGCGCACCGGACGCACGCGAACCATCGGCGTTATCATGCCCACGCTGCCGACATTTTTCTCGCACCTGCTTGAAGGCCTGCACGACGAGCTTGCCGAAGCCGACTTCACCATGATGCTCTCCTGGAGCAAAGGCCACTTGGTCGGCGGACCCGATAAAGATGAAGGCCGCTTCATTCATCGCCTGCTCGAACACCGGGTGGATGGCATCATCCTGCAGCCCACGCATGACAACGCGCCCCATTCATACTTTCAGGAAATCTGGAATGAGGGCATTCCCCTCGTCGCAGTAGATCGCCGCCTGCCAAACGTCAAAGGCGATTTTGTCGGAACCGACGATCGTGCCGCTGGCCGCATTGCCGCTGATTACCTGCTTTCGCTGGGGCACCGATGCCTTGGACATCTCGCAGGCCCCTCCGGCGTCACCACAGCCATCCTGCGACGCGAAGGCTTCGAAGAAATAGCGGCCAGCCAGGCCTCGGTACTGGTGGCTAAGGCACCCCAGGCGGGCATCCAGGCGTCAAGCTTTGTGCAGCCCGCTTTGGACATGCTAAGCCAATTACAACGGCCAACCGCCATATTTGCCTGGAATGACGACGCCGCGTATGGCGCATTTCAGGCGGCGACAAAACTGGGGCTTTCCATTCCGCGAGATCTGTCAATCATAGGCGTCGGCGATTTGGAGGTGAGCCGGCACACATCACCGCGGTTAAGCACCATTCAACAACATCCCAACCGCATCGGCCGCACCGCCGCCCGCATGATGTTAGACCGGCTTGGCGGCAAGGCAAATTTGCCACCCCAAAGCATTGAGGTTCCACCGGATATTGTGATTCGCGAAAGTACCGGTCCGGCACCGACCTGAGCTTCCTCGCTGCCAATTCGAATACCCAAGCCTCTTCATGCGGTTCAAGAGGTTGCAGTTACGCGTCATCGCGGCAAAGCTTGTCGCCTTGCGCCTGCCGTCGCATAAAGCTCCGCACGCGCTTGGAGGTTATAAAACTATGAGGTAAAGCTCTCCGCTTGTCGCAGGTAAACGTCGTGCGCCATCTCGCCTTTAAAAAGAGCCTGTGGCTCGCTCGTATCGCCGGCGCTATAGATATATCAGCGACTAAAAATAATACATTTTTCATTCAAAAAAACCACGGCTCCATCATCGGACTAATTGCATGTAAATAAATAACTGATACTATTTGTGGTTATTGTCCGATAATAAGGAGGATGGATGGCGCAACGCTGAATGGAATTCGCGGTAAGTACCGGTCGCTGTCGCCGGCGCTGGATGAACGACAGCGTCGTCTCTGGGCGGCGGCGGAGGCGCGGGCCT
>JABEVB010000105.1 GCA_013044165.1 Phycisphaerales bacterium | reverse complement strand
GTGCGAGCGTCGCATACTCAGCCCGCGTAAGGTGCATATTGTTCATCAGCCATTCGCCGGCGCCCGGTTCGGGCTTGCCATGCCAGTAGCCCGCGGCCTCGGAATACAGTCCCCAATGAATAAACATGCCGAAGCGATCATGCTTCCACCAGGCCATGTCGGCGGTATGCTTACGGTCGGCGGCCTTTGCGGGGGCCGCGAAACACATAGCAGTCAAAGCGCACAGTACAGACCACAAAGCGACACGTCGCAACAGTCCAGAGCGAACGCGGAAGGTGGGATAATCACGTTTCATAGATTGCTCCTTTGCAAGCAAAAGACCATGCCATTGGATAATCAGGAGGTTGCGGCACAATATCCGCCAACAATGTGAATGTTATCAGGCCGCCCACAAGTGTCAACGATGAAAACACCGACGCAGCCAGTTTGCGCATGCAGGGAGATTGGGCAAGGGATGCTGCATTTTGATGGTTACAGTCAGGAGTCGCACGCCCGCAGATATTGGGTGGGTTCGGGCGGTCAGTCGCAACCGCTCGCATGGCGGGCGTCGGTTCCTGTATAGTTATGCTTAGCCCTTTGGGGCCAACGACCAGGATTTAATCCAGAATTGAAAGGATGAATAATGAGTAAATTCCCCGCAGTTAAAACGCAGCTTCAAACCCAGATGGTTCAAGCCATGAAGGCGGGCGATAAGCTGCGTACACAAACCGTGCGTATGGTACTCTCGGAAGTCAAAGCCCTTGAGAGCGATCACCCCGAGGGCGATCCGCAGACGGCCATCACAGGCTATGCCAAGAAGCTTCGCAAGGCCATGCAAGATTTTGAAAAACTTAATGCCAACGACCGGGTGGAGGCCATCAAGGCCGAGCTTACAATAGTCGAAGAGTTCCTGCCCAAGCCCATGGACGACGCTGCCCTCGAAGCCTTGGTGAGCAAGGTAATAACCGACCTTGCCGCCGGGCCAAAAGACGCAGGCAAAGTAATGGGCGCAGTGCTTAAACAAGCCGCCGGCACCGCCGACGCCGCAAAGGTGCGGGCGATGGTCGCCGCCAAACTACCCCAGTAAGCATGACTGAGCCGCCACAACAGGCAAACGCAATATCTCGGCACTCGTTGCTCGGTGAGTGCGAGCCTACGACCGCAGTGCGTGCCTCTCGTGCGCACGCCGCAGCTCAGACATCCAATATCCCTGAACGCTGGCTCCGACGGAATCGCTTAGCCAGCCTTACGATGGCTGTAGAAAGTCGGCATTGGACTGCCAAGCTTTTTCCACTGGGCGATAACAGCCTCGCTCTTGCCGGCGCTGTTAAGCACATGCAGCTTACGCTGCACCATGCTGATGATGGCCTCGCGGGCAGGCCCAAGGTAATTGCGCGGATCGAACTCGGCCGGCTTGGTGGCGAAGACCTCACGAATCTTGGCGGTCATGGCCAAGCGAAGATCGGTGTCTATATTCACTTTGCATACGCCATACTTACGCACCGCCATGGAAATTTGATCTTCCGGAACACCTTTGGCGTTGGGCATAGCGCCGCCATACTTGTTGACCAAGTCAATAAACTCCTGTGGCACGCTGCTGGAACCATGCATCACCAGCGGAATGCCGGGGCAGGTTTTCATGATCTCTTCAATCCGTCCAAACGCGAGCTTGGATTCGTGCTTAAATTTGTACGCCCCGTGGCTGGTGCCGATGGCCACCGCCAGAGAGTCGAGGCCGGTCCGCTTGCAGAAATCGGCCGCCTGCACCGGATCGGTCAGGAATTTTTCAACGTTCTTTTCGTACTCGGCCGCGTCGAGTCCGACCACATCTTCCTCAATGCCGCCCAGCATGCCCAGTTCGGCTTCCACCACCACGCCGGCGGCATGCGAAACTTTGACCGCCTCAGCGGTAAGCCGGACGTTCTCCTCAAACGGATGGTGACTCCCGTCAATCATCACACTGGTGTAACCATCGCTGATGCATGCCTTAATAAGGTCAATGGTGTCGCCATGATCGCAATGGATGGCAATGGGCAACTCCGGATGCTCTTGCACTGCGGCGTCAATGATGGCCTTGAGGTACCGAATATTTGCGTATTTGCGAGCACCTTTGGATATCTGCAGGATGCACGGGCTTTTTTCCTTAGCGCACGCTTCGATAATAGACTGCGCAAGCTCCATGTTGTTCACATTAAACGCTCCAATGGCAAAACCGCCATTGTAGGCTAAATCAAACATCGGTTTGGTGGTCATGAGGGGCATGGTACGAACCTTTCAAAACAGACAAAATCTCCCGGCAGGCGACACTAACCGCCTGACCGTACAGCTGTATAGATTGTAGGGCAAAGTTTACCGCAAATAAACTACCGCCCGCGCCGGATGATGGTTTGATGGTTTGGCACGGCAATTATCCAAGCACCTCGTCAAGCAACCACCCGATGTTTCATGCGGCACGATATTTATCGCCGACGACTTAGCTGGCCTGCGACACAAGAAATCGCCGCGAAGCCCCTATCAGGTCTGCGGCTTTATCGAGCCGACGCATGTCGGCAATGCCCGGTGATGTGGTCAGTTTTATTACTATTGCCCATTTTTCACCATGCAGCTCAAGGACCAGGTCACTTTCATAACCATCTCTGCTGCGAAATCAGTACGGCTGATGTTGCTTTCCCCGCGCAGCAGGTTCGGCCGGCAATTGCAGGTTCAATGGTGCCTGTGGTCCATCAGGAAGATTTTACATGCCGGCCCTGCGCATCGGTTCTTGGAGCACACTTGGAGCACATGGGCTGGCCGTATACGTTATAGCTTACCGTCCCATTCCACCGGCAACGCCAGAATGGGCCAGCGGCTCGCGTTAAGCAAATCGCGTTGAATATTACCTTCGATGAGGCGCTCCAAAACCCCCTGCCGCGAAAGCCCCACCACAATCATCGTAATGTCATATTCCTCTGCTGTTTTAATGAGCGCGTCCACCACGTCGCTGGCGAATAGCAGCAGGGTTTCAACCCTTTCGGTGGTTTGCTTGAGTCTCGCACCTATTTGTTTGAGTGTTTTTTCGCCGGTGGTCTGCGGGCCGGCTTGCTCGTCACTGCCGAGCACCACATGCACGGCCAAAATAGGGCAATCCATGCGTGCGGCCCAGGCCGCCAAGGCATCGAGCCGATAATCCACCACCCACTGGTCGGACACCGCCAGCAAAAGCTTACTCATGCAGGACGCACTCCAAAAACCGCTGATTGGCCATGACCGCTCCTGCCGTTAAGGCCCAATGCCCCGGTACAGCCTGTATCAACCTATTATATCGCGCCGGGATAAAATCGCCCGCCCGCGGTGGTGCCTATATTATGCGGCGGCATCGTTCGTGTTTGCACAAGGTCCATCCGATAAGCAATTTCTATTGCCAAGGATAAGTTTTATGCAAGTTTCATGGCCCGCCTCGCCGACATAAAGAGCACCAATTCTAATTGCGGTCGGCTCCGGTCGGCATCGCAAGAAGGAAATGAAAAACTTGAATCACTGGCGGTAGCGGCCAACGCGTTGTTGGCGGTTTTATCGTGCCAGGTTCTTAGCAGGGAGTGAGAGATGAAACTCTATTCTATCAGTCTTGGTTTGCTCGCGGCGGCCTCCTTAGTGGCGACGGCGGCGGCCAACACAACTGCGGTACTGCAGGTGCAAACCAGCGCAGGCTCATCGCTTACCGTTAATGACAACGGTATCGGCGACGCCGAAAACACCAGCGTGGGCAACATCTCTATTACTTATCCGACCACGGTCGGCGATTACACAATAGGGACCGCCGACAGCTCCGGCAAACCCTCCAATCAGGCCACACTGCAAAATCATGTATTGGCATTAGACAACACGGGTACCTCCACCGAGACCATATCCATTCTTTTCAGTGATCTGGGCTTTACGCCCGGGTTGGGCCAATCGGTGCAGCAGACGCTTTTCAGTTCCGCTTCGCTCAACTACATCAGCGGATCGGGCACCGCGACGGCAAGATTTCAGAGTTATATTGACCCCGGCAACGCCCCCATCACCCTGGCTAGCCTGCCTGCAAACGCTACCCCGCTGCTGTCAGCCAGCGTTGCCGCAGGTACCGGAACCATCAACCTTACCGACAGCGGTGGCCATACCAGCACGTCAACACAGTTCTACTTAGGCGGACCGTTTTCGATGGCAGATCTGGTGCGTCTCAGCTTGCCTGCCGGCGGCCAGCTCAATTTCGCCGGCAGTACCGAGGCCACAGTGCAGGTTGTGGCTCCTGAACCTGCCGAGTTTACCTGCCTCGCAGTATTGGGCACCGTGCTGCTCACCCCGCGTCTGCGTAAGGCAAACCGCAGCGGCAAACCAGCAATCAAGTGGTAATGACGCCTCGCGCGACATGAGCCATTTAGACCTTCACGGCATCCAAACGGAGATGCCGGGCGTAAACTTCCCAACTTCCATCCAATCTGAGGCTCGAAGGCACTTGCTTTCGAGCCTCACGCCTTTTTGCGTGCCCGCGTCCGCAGCGCCACGCCCAAAGCCGGTAAGTGCAATATCCTCATGTCGGCTGCTGTGGTGCGCTGGCCATGGCCGCGCTGTATAATATGACTAGGTTGAATGATGTGGCGTGTGCTTTATGACAAATATGAACCATACCCGGCAGAGCAATCACAAATACCTTGCGGTAGCCAGCGGCGCATTGGCCGCATTACTGATGCTGCCGCTTGCAGGCTGCACGCAAACCGTGGTGCGCGACGACAGCGTTAACACCCGCCTTGGTGCCAGCCTCCCGCCAGGCGCAGAAGTTCACTATGGCACTGGCGTAAGCGGCGGCAGCTATCGCTCGCATAATACCGAGGGCACGCAAGTACCCGCTGGGTCATATACCAACCCTGCCGCGCCCGATAATTGGGTTGATGGCTGGGGTGCTGGCGGGCAGCAATAGTTGCGCCCACAAATGGCCTCGATCCATTCGCGTCGGCTGCAATCTTGGGCAAGTACAGGGAACCAAAAGCCATCGGTCGGACTCGAACCGACAACCGCGAGTTTACAAAACTCGTGCTCTGCCATTGAGCTACGATGGCACATCTCCCAGCAGGCAATAGGTCAACCACCTTGGCCACCCTGCTGGTGAATTCTCTATTTTATCGTCCGGATACCCTGCCGTCACCATCAATTTGGGACGCCCTTACGGCAGACGGCCGCCAAGCCCTCCGGGGCCTTGGGGCTTGGCTGGGCATTTGACTCGGTGCAATCACCTTTGCTTCAGGCAAACTTAGGGCCACGCCCAGGGAGCTTTGCGGTAAACTTCCCGGCATGAATGATGAACATAAGCCATCACCGCATGATCACCATAACCAGGCAATATCCACCTCAGGCGGTCTTGCGGCGGTAGCGAAATATCGTTGGCCGTTTTGGCTGTTCGCCGGCGCAATAGCGCTGCTCCTGCTTACTTTGCAGTTGCTCCAGTTGCCACGAATCGCGGGTTGGACGCTTTTTTCGTTTTATGATCCGGGCACCGCCCTCAAAGGTGACTTGCTGATTTCCATGGGCATGAAACCGGCGATTGATTTTGGCTACACCCATGGGCTGGCAAGCCTGTTGGCAGCCCATTGGGGGTTTGCCCTGCTCGGGCGTACACCCATGGCTTTTTTACTCATGACGGCCATTATGGAAGTTTTTATGGCTGTGGCCGTCGCCCGTTTTGCCCAAGCCATGCAATTATCAAAGCCAGCCCTGTGGTTTTTATTTGCGGCGCTGCCGGTGGCTGTTATGCCAAGCTATTTAACCCTGACGCACCCGCTGGAGGCCATGTTTTTGCTGTGGGCCATCGCGGAACAGGCTTGTGGGCGACGGGAGAGGGCCTTGGCCCTGTGCACGGCCTGCTTATTTATAAAACCCTCGATGGCATATGTGTATGGCTTGTTGCTGATCATCTGGACAATCGCCGACTGGAGCCGTCACGAACGCAACCTCCCCGGCTTATGGCG
Source organism: Phycisphaerales bacterium (assembly GCA_013044165.1). Classification (GTDB taxonomy): domain Bacteria; phylum Planctomycetota; class Phycisphaerae; order WQYP01; family WQYP01; genus JABEVB01. The sequence continues at coordinate 5,291 of JABEVB010000105.1, read as the reverse complement.
TCGCACCGAACTGGCAATTGTCACGGGGTTGGTCATGGCCGTGGCGATGATCTGGCGATTCGGAATCAGATCGCTGCTGCTTACCATTATTCCCATTACAGGAATGCGAACGTATACAGATACGCGTTTCGGTTTTTTTTCCAGAAGCGGCTTGCGATTTTGGTGGCCTGCACACCATAACTGGCTCTACTTTGTCGCCACGCCCGCCGGGATATGGTTGCTCATGTCTGTCATATTGCTATGGGTGCTGGTGATTCGCGGTCTAAGCCATAAATCGGACCGACCGGTGGCTTCCGGCACCATTCGGGTTGGCGGCCTGCTGGCCGATTGGGTTCATACCCGCAGTTGCTGGACGGAAACCGCCATTTCGATTGCCATTATGCACATCGCATTTGTGCTCGGATTTTACGGCTGGAAATATTCGTGGGAGTATTATTCCTACCTGCCCGTGTTGTTTACGGCCTTGGTCATCAGCCGCTGCCAAGCACGGCAGGTGCAGTTGGCGGCAGTGCTTGGACTATTGGCGGTTAGCAGTCAGGCCCGCAGCGCCAGCCTTATGTTGTGGTGCTGGCATGACAAGGTGCGCACTCGTGAAACCGGCTATCTCTGGGCTTATCCGCAGCAATATGCCCAGTGGCAAGATGTGTGCAAACGCGTAAAGGGCCACCGCACGCTCATACTCACCAATGGGTATCTGCCTTGGATGCCTAAGGGCATGTCTATGCCATTAAGCTGGTTTCCAGAGCCTGGCATTCCTACCGCGATTGAGATGCGACGATTAAAGCACGAAGCTTTGGCCGCGCATTATATTGTCGTACGCCGCGATTACGACAAGTCCGGCCTTTGGGCCAATCCGGCCTTTGCCCCGGTTCGCCAGCGATTCAACCGGCTCTGGCACGGGCAATATTTTTCAATTTGGCGAGCCCGGCACAAGAACAGCTCCCGGTGACCAACGCGATGAGTGGCTATCGTGCCGCAGCTGCATATTGGCCCGTTCAATGGCCTTGAGCATAAAGCTGCGGTTATTGCTCGGTGTGATGGAATAGTCATGATCGCCCACGGTTTGATGTCTTTCATCAAAAGCCCATACGGCTGCCAACGGTACGCGCGCTTTAAGAATCGAACTCAACAGGGCGCTAAAAAGCTGCCGGCTTGTGACCGCCGGACCGGGCACTCCAAATTCACCCACAAAAACCGGTTTATGCCACCGTACCGCCATAGCCCCCACGCGGAGAATGCTCGCCGGTGCCTCGGCACGATATTCATGCACACAAATCATATCGAAGGCGGCATTGTCTCGCTGCAACATGTAGGCCCATTGCGAGGGGGTGTCTTTCTTCCATGTGTGATCCATCATGTTGTGCCACGAGCTATCGCGTGGACGGCTGTTGCCCGCCTCAACAATGTGATACGGATCGTACTGCCGCACCAGGTGAACGAATCGGGCATACAATTTCCACATTTCGGCGTGGGTGTAATCCGGTGGCCGCTTAGAACCGGAGAAACGCGGTTTAACACCGGGAAGGTCCATTCTCAGGTTCAATTCATTACCAAACTCCCAACCCCAGATTGCCGGATTATGCTCATAACGCTTAATCATTCGTGTGACATACTGCGTCCAGATGCGATAGGTTCTGCTTTGACTGTCATTCCACACTGCCAGGCCGCTCTCGTGGGCCAGATCATTGGGCCAAAATGGTGTGAAAAATAAACTGGGAATCAGACCCACATGGCATTTATTCGCAATGGCACAGAGCGTGTCCATTGCCTGGAAATACCGCCGTGGGTTGCTTTGATAAACACGCTGCAAATACGCCCGGCACCGGGCGGGCGTTCCCCATGCAGCCAGTGCGGGAAACCTCACAAACGGGATGTGACTGGCTTCCAGTTCGTTGAAGTCGCGACGAACGGATGGATCATCACGGTTTACCAATAGCCGCCGCAAAGCACCGACAAAGTTCACGCCGATACCACAGTAGGGACGACCATCCTTTTCCAAAACACCGCCGCGACCAATCGTCAGGCCATGCCACACGCAAGCTTTTGCCGATCGCGCCGTCGCCGCATTGGCAGTGCAGGCAGCACCCCATCCAATCAGCAGAATACAAAAGCATTTTTGCAACAGGTTTATAACTGAACAATTCTTCACAGCAATGCGCTCCTTTGCGGTTTGAATTATAAGCCTCATGGCCCAAAGGAGAACCCTCGCACGCTTGCAATCATCTCGCCACCCGCTTGTGGGAATGCCACCGGCGGCTTCGGAGCCTTAACTTCAAAGACAGCCCGCAAGCCGTTGCACGACGTACGCCCGCGGCTACGCTTTCGGCAATGCTGCGGCCAATGCGTCAATATCGTCGGCCGTATTGTAAAAGTGCGGCGATGCACGAAGGCGCCCTTCGCGCTCTACTATGATGATGTTTTGCTTTTCCAATTGCTGAATAATCTGCTGGTGACGGCGCTGCGGGTCCACAAACGATACGATGCCGCTGGCTTCGCCAGCTCGCCGGCTGCTCACCAGTTGGTAGCCCCGCTGGCGCAGCTGGTCGCACAAATAATCGCCCAATGCCAGCGTACGCCGATGGATCAGGTCTATGCCCACCTCCAGCAGCAAATCCAGTGATGCTCCCAGCGCCAGCACCCCGGGAATATTGTATGAGCCACACTCAAAGCGCTTCGCATCGCTACGCAGCGTAAAGTCGTAATGCCCGTAGTCGCTCGCGTTAACGACGTTCATCCAGCCGATCTCAGGTTCGAGCTTATTAAGCAGCTCCCGGCGGCAATAAAACACCCCGGCCCCCTCGGGGCCAAGCATCCACTTGTGCCCGTCGGCCGACCAGAAATCTACATTCATAGACTTAACATCCACCGGCAACACCCCGCCCGCCTGAATACCATCCACGCAAAACAAAATGCCCCGCTCGCGGCAGAACCTGCCAATCGCCGCCATATCGTGTGCAAAGCCGCTGGCGTATTCAACCTGCGAAAGCGCTATCATGCGGGTTTTTGGGGTAACGGCGGCAAAGATGTCGGCTGCGTCAATGCGGCCGTCACGTTCGCCAACCATAATGTGTTCCACGCCATAACGACGAGCCAGATTCATCCACGGGTACACATTGGATGGATACTCCACGGCCGTACTTATCACCTGATCGCCGGCCTGCCATTGCAAACCGTTGGCAACAAACGCAATACCCTCGCTGGTATTTTTGGTGAAGGCGACTTCGGCTGCGTCGGCGTTGATTATCTGCGCCGCAGCTCGTCGCACCAGTTCCGCCCGCTGATACCATCGCCCGGTAAGATACGCATCATCGCGGGCCTCGCGGGCAAACTGCTCAATCGCCGCCGCAGCGCGGGCGCTGATGGGCGCAACGCCGGCATGATTAAAAAACCGCCACCGCGCCACAATCGGAAACTCGCTCGCAATATCAAAGCCTTGAGGCAAATGAGGTATGTCGCTCATAAATACGCCCTTAAAAACCGCTCGCAGACCTACCTTACGCGCCTTTGACTCCAAAAACAATTCCCCCCGACGCCCCTGTCGCCTGAAAGCCACACCCGCGTTAAACACCGACACCCGCCGGCACCAAAGCTTATGTTAGGCCTATCCCAACACTTGCCGACAAACGACCTTGCCTCGATTATAGTCGCTGGTTACTCGCCGAGGCCCCTACGGGCCGCGGCGATCGTTAACAATGGAGGCCTCATGGCGGAACATCGTTACATTGCCGTTGACCTGGGGGCAGAATCTGGCCGCGTGATGCTCGCACGCGTTGGCCCGGCGGGCGTGATGCTGCAGGAAATGCACCGCTTTGCCAATGGGCCCGTCAACGCCGGAGGCTCGCTGTACTGGGATGCGCTGCGCCTCTGGAGCGAAATTCAGGCCGGCATCGCCAAAACCACATCCGAAAACCCCAATATCGCCGGCATCGGCATAGACACCTGGGGCGTAGACTTCGGCCTTATTGATGGACAGGGCCAACTTATTGGCAACCCCAACCATTACCGCGATGCGCGTACCCGCGGCATGATAGACAAAGTCTACGCAAGCTTGCCCCGCGAAAAGGTTTATGGCATCACGGGCATTCAAACCATGGAGCTTAACACGCTCTTTCAACTCGCGGCCGTTGCGGCCAAAACGCCTGAAACCATCGCCCGTGCTAAAACGCTTTTGTTCATGCCAGACCTGTTTGCCTACTGGCTTACCGGGCGCTGCACCAACGAATACACCATCGCATCAACCTCGCAAATGCTTGACGCTCGCAAGCGCCAATGGTCAAGCGAGATTCTGGCGGCCATTGGTATAGCGCCATCGCTGTTTGCCGAAATGGTTACGCCCTGCACCGGCAATAGCGTTATTGGGCCGGTGCAGCGCGACGTGGGCGAAACCTTGCGCGCCGACGGCGTGCCGGTACTGGCCGTAGGCAGCCACGATACCGCCAGCGCCGTGGCCGCCGTCCCCGCCACCGGCGACGACTGGCTGTATTTATCCAGCGGCACCTGGAGCCTGCTCGGGGCTGAAGTCGCCCAACCCGTGCTCGACGACCGCGCCATGCGTTACAACCTCACCAATGAGGGTGGCGTGGGCGGCACCATCAGGCTGCTGAAAAATATCGCCGGTCTCTGGCTGCTGCAGGAATGTCGCCGCGCCTGGGCACGCCAGGGCAAAGAGTTTGAATACCGCACCCTCGTCCAGCTCGCCAGAGAAGAACCGGGCCATACCGCCCTGCTCAATCTCGAAGACCCCGGCTTTGGCGCTCCGGGCGATATGCCCGGCAAAATTGCCGAACACTGCCGCCGCACCGGCCAACCCATTCCCGAAACACCCGGACGTTTTACCCGCATCATTCTTGAAAGCCTGGCGGTAACCTATCATCATGTGCGACTCATGCTGGAGGAAGTGACCGGGCGTAAGTTCAATAAACTGCACATTGTGGGCGGTGGCTCACAAAATGAATTGCTCAACCAGATGGCCGCCGACGCCACCGGCCTTACCGTTTTGGCCGGTCCGGTAGAGGCTACCGCCCTTGGCAATGCCATCGCCCAGGCCATGGCGGTCGGGCAAATTGCATCGCTTGCTGAGGGCCGCGCACTGGTAGCCAAGACCGCCACCTTGCGAACCTATCAACCGGTCGAAACCCAACGCTGGCAGGACTGGATTAAACGCCGCGCCGGCTGAAACAACTCTTATCCATAGGTCTTTACAAACAGGAGAACCTCATGCTTAAATTCCAACTGCTTCATCCCGAAATTCTGCAGGTGCTCGGCAGCAGCGGCCACTCCAGCAAAATTCT
>JABEVB010000104.1 GCA_013044165.1 Phycisphaerales bacterium | reverse complement strand
GGTGGCCGGATGCAAGGCCGCAGCTCCGAGGCATATTCGAAAATATGGCGAGGAGCGAGAACGCAGCAGACGGCCGCCCTGGGCCGTAAGACGATCCCGCCGGAGTTTTCAAACAGGCTCTTAGAGTCCACCTTTTAGCGGCAGCGTCTTGTTGGCTGGCTTGGGTTTGCTGGGGGTTGCTGCGGCCGTAGCTGACACCGGAGTGCCTGCCTGCTGCGGGGTGCCGGACGCCGGCGCATCGGCATCGCCGGCCTGCGCAGCCGCTTCGCGCAGCAGCGCCGCCAGCGAAAGACTTATGCGTTTTTTGGCGGTGTCTACCGCAAGCACCTTGGCTTGCACGCTTTGGCCCACCTGCACCGCCTCTGAGACACGATTGACCCTTTTATTTGACAATTCTGATATATGCACCAGCCCCTCTACGCCCGGGGCAATTTCAACAAAGGCGCCAAAATCCATCAGCGTTTTGACCGTGCCGGCCACAACAGTTCCGGGTGGATATTTTTCGGCGGCTTCATCCCATGGGTCTTTCACCAACTGCTTGAGGCCCAGCGACACGCGCTGCTTTTCAGCATCGAGGGCGATGATCATCACTTGAATACGATCGCCCGGTTTGACAATTTTATTCGGGTCAGACACGCGCGTATAGCTCATGGCCGATACATGCAGCAAGCCATCCACACCACCCAGGTCAACAAAAGCACCATAGGCCTGCACACTTGACACGATGCCTTCGCGTATCTGCCCGGTGGCAAGCTCACGCCAAAGCTTTTCGCCGGCGACCGCGCGTTCCTGCTCCAAAATAGCCCGCCGGCTTACAATCAGCCGCCGGTCTTCAACGTTTACCTGCGTGACCTGACATTTAAGCTTCTGACCCACCAGCGATTGCAGGTCGCTGTTGAATTTGATGTCGGCCTGGCCGGCGGGCATAAACGCATGGGCATTGTTTATTTTCAGTTCCAGCCCGCCTTTGTTCACGGCCGTTACCACTCCTTCGACCGTGTCGCCTTCGTGCAGGGCCGAAAGCCCGCTGTGCGAAACGGCTCCCTTGCGCGACAGGAGTACCAAACCCTCGCGGCGGTCGTAGCCGGTGTATACAAACTCAAATTCCTGCCCGACCGCCAGCGGCACCCGCTCGCTGCCATCGGCCGGGGGAGCGTCAAATTGCTCCAGCGGCGCAATACCCTGCGACTTACCGCCCAAATCAACAAATACATTGCCCTCGCGAATGGCCGCTATCACCCCGCGCCGCACGCTGTCGGGCCGCTGACCCTCCGGCTGCGACACTGGCCGCCCGCCGCGAGCGGGCCGATCGGCTTCGCCGGTTGCAGCCGCCGGCTTCGAGAGCGATTGTGTCAACAATTCATCTATCGAAAGACCGCTCAAAGCTTCATCCAAAGCTCGCTGAATATCCTGCTGATCGCCCGAGTTGGAGGTTGAAAGCGCTTCGATTTGCGATTTGTGCGACTGCATTGCCATGGCCTCTTCCAAATAACCTGTAAAGTCGTGCAACAATAACGGCTGCCACCCAAGGCTGCCGCAATCTATTACTGTACACCCAGGCCGCCGGAGGCACAAATTGCCCCAAGGCTTCGCCGGCATGCCGCATGCTCGCAACATTGCGACCATGCCGCGAAAAACACCCGCCCGTTGGGATACCGCCGCCCCAGCCCATTACACCATACAAACCTTCAGCACTTCAGCGCCATAATGGTTATTCTTGCGCCTATCTTTGTGCTTGGCAGACGCAATGCGCGTAGGACCGGATGTTTTCTGTTTGGGCCTAATATTGTCCTGTTGGCCATTTAATCATTGTCTGGCTGACTTATTATCAAGGGGCGCAGATAGTCTTGCAATGCCAAGCGGCCGGAGCTGCAGAGTCTGATCGTCCGATACACCAAGGAAAGAAGGTGTCATTTGACCAGGCGGGGGCCTACTCCGTCAATTCGATTGGGAGCGGGGTGGAGTTCAAAACCGATCGCACAGGGTGGCAAAAATCCTGCCGGAGCGTCGCGACGATAGTTTCCATCCGTTGCTTGGAGTCGGAGGTCATATCCTTGGTGGGGAGCACTTTCACCAACGCCGCTGCATTATGACGTCTGATCGCATCTTGGGATGTAATTGCTAGCTCTAGGGCACGCAAGATAATCTGCTCGGTGGCTTTGTCGAGGTTTAAATGGTTTCTGATTCCATAAAGCACCCGAAGGGCGCGTGCGGCTACTTTGTCGTCTCGGTCCAATGCAGCGATGGCGATGGTCGTCGATTCAACGTGGTTAAGTTTGGAACATGATTCTGCTGCGATGAGGCCTTGTCGCCGCAATTCCGCGTCCTGAGCTGTTAGCGCCCGCATCAAGAGACCTTCGTGCAATTTAGTCTTGATCTGAGGACGGTGTTTTTCAATCGCTCCAAGGGCCGTTAAAGCCGCCCCGCGCAGCTCGACCGGGTTCCCCGCGCCCATTTTGAAGGCGTTCAATGTATCTATTGACTGCGCATAAGTTTGGCCAATCGGCGATTCGACAATATTACCGGCCGCTAAAGGCTCAAGCGATGCTGTGATTTGGTTCTCTAATCCGGATGGAAGGGCATCTACAAATTTGCATAGCTCCTTAACAAGTTGGGCGCGGTTCGAGATCACATTATCTGGCTCTAAAATCATCGCCAGAATCGCAGAAATAAGCCTGCGCAAAGAGTCGTCGTCAAGGATATTTCTGTAAACGATCAACGATTCGATAGCGTTGATCGCACCCGCCATGTGTACCACGATTCGACCGCTTGGGGATTCGCTAGTTACGACACATACTGCTCCGATTTTTGCCGGTTCTTCGCCGGGAGCCAGCCGCTGTACTTGCCTTTCCACGGCCCCCGCAATAGCTGTTGCCGATTTAGAAAACGTTTCCGGGTGTAGAGGCTTCCAACCAAGAGTATTCGCAGCATGAAGTAAGATTGTGTCTTTTATCTCTACTCCTTGAGGCACCAACTGTTCTCTGACACAGTTCCGCATATCGCTCCCCCCACAATGGACAACATGCAGCAACAGGTTCATCGAAGCAACGTAATCAATGTCGTGCTTCTGCGGACCGACCAGCGATAGCGCAGCGTCCTTCAGGGCAAAGAGGCTCCCGTTGGTAAGTCTGGGGCACAAGGAGAAGAGTGCTTCTATTAGATGTCGGCGGTGCATACTGGGCGTGCGGAATAGCTCGTGGCCGAGCGCCGTCTCCGCAAAGCGCTGACTTTGCTTATCGTCGAGGCGACAAGCAATGTTGGCGATTGATTGCCAGACTGGCTCAACATGCACTCCAAGCGGAGATCGCGCGAAGCCCTCCGCAGCCCATTGTGCCAGCCAACGACTGACGTCGCCGATGAGATCATCTGGGATGCCGTCTGCTGTGGCGGCGATGAGTCGGGCGACCTGAATCGCGTGTGCGGCCAAAGTTGAGGTGGGTAGGAGCTTCCGTAATACATCGCGGACGTCAGTCGCGCTCTTCCGGGCCATCAGGCCCTTCGCAAGGTCTTTCATTGCATCCTCGCGCCTTGACATCATCGCGTGGTAGGCTGCGTCAGCCATCCACTCAAGGCTCAAGCATTCCTGGGCAAAGTCCTCTTCGGCCGTCGCCATCGCCCGCCAGTTTTGATAATGGTAGGCTCGTTGAACCAGTTGCCAGGAAATTGGGGCCGCTCTGAAGTGCTTTTTCTCTGTGGCATGGCTAATTGCCTCCAAGCGTGCCGCATGGTCGACGATCTCGACGCCGAGGATACGCCGCTGGTCAACCAAATGATAAAAAATATCGGTCGCCAAGGGCTCTAGCTTGGCCATTTGGATGGTGCACTTATTATCGGCGATAACCGCGGCAATTCGGGGATCTACCAGTTCCAGAAAGGGTTCCACCTTAGCCGTAAATATATCAATGGCGCGGTCGTATCGGAGGTCGAGGAAGTAAATCTCGCTCTCAACCAGGCCCAGTACCAGTTGGTCAAGCTCCGAGTCTGCGTCATTCGATGATAATTCCTGAAGCATGTTCGCCGCAGGCTGGAGGCCATCCGTCATGGCCGCTGTCTTGACGCGGGCGACAGCCAATCGCACCGAAGGTTTAATTTTCTTCATCACTCGCTTTGCCCTCTTATGGCCGTGCGAGGCAGTTGGGCAAAGTCGCCCCGCAGCATGCAAACCTCATAGATTTCGGCCTCAATCGTCATCCGGACTTTTTCATCCGGCGCCAATTTAGCGGCACGCGCAAGAGCATCTGCAGCATCCGCGAAGGCCAGCATATCCGCTTGCGAACGCCCCAATGCAAGAAAGAAACGGTATTGGAGTTCAGTATCATCCTGCAGTGCCGTGGCGTCGTTCTGCAGTCGATACAAAATACGGAATGCGTATTCGGAAGAACCGTCTTCGGCCATCAGCTCGGTTAGCTTAACTGCAGCCTCCAGTCGGTCTTTAACCGGGACCATCTGGCTCAGGCGGTTATATTCGCCCCATAACATCGTCCATGCCTCGCGGCGTCCGCCGAGGCGGCAAAGGTGTACCGCTAATTTCGTGAATTCTGAGAGTTGTTCAGCAGCCGAAATTGTGGCTACCCTTGACCGAAGTTCCGAAACGCTCCGTTGAATGCTAGGGCGACCCTCTTTTAACCGGCCCAACGCGAGCCGTTGATCCTGCTCGGCTTGCTCCTTACGTCGGCTAGCCACTTTCTCGGCCGAATAGCGCTCAAGGTCGTTGTCCATTGGCCGTGTGGTGCATTGTGCTTCCGGTGTCTCGGCAGATCGGACCATCCAGTAGAGGCCATGGCTTGCGAGGAGGCTCCGGTGATGCCCGAACTCGGTGGTGATTTCTGGAATTTCCCCGGCGCAAAATAGCTCGCGGTATTGCGAACGCCGGTCGGCGGGAAAATCGAACCAGATCACAATCCCTTGTGGCCCCGGCCTAAGCTCAATATCTGCAACATAATAATGCCGCCACCAATGGGACCTCGCCTCCAAATCTAATTCACGGGTTCGCTCAAGATAAAGTTTACTCCTGCGACGGGACTCATCACAAATGTCTGCTAACCGGAGTAGTGCAGATAGCAGACCCATTCGGAATACCCCCCAATCCTTGGTTAGATGACTGTACTCATCAGTTCCCGTTTCGAGGCAGTGAGCTACGCATAGAGCCCTGATTTGGCCCGGCTGCCAATCTTGTGTTAGCGTAATACCCAAGGTCGGATCGGAGGCGTCAATTGATTGCGTCACCATGTCGCCGGAAATTCTGTGGTGTTCCCTCCGCACTATTTCCTTTCGAGTTTCGGATGCGAGGTCTCCCCATTGTCGCCCATGGAATTCCGGCTGGCGCATGACATCCTGAATCGTTGGTGTTAAATCGGCGTGTTCGTTTTGGAGCCCCACATCATGAAGGTAGCAGCCGGCATATAGAACAAATGCCTCTTGGGAACTGAGGCGTGAACAGTCGGAAAGAGGTTGGGCTAATTTGTCTACTAAGCCGCAGAGGTAATCTGAATGGCTGATGGTATGGTCAGTGAAAGAGGAGAGGTAGTTTCCTTCAAGGATCGGCTTTACCGCGTCGCGGAGTTGAACCAACCGAGAGCGCAGCACCTCGTCGTTTAAGCGGCTGAATTCTGGTGTCGCCATGGCAAGATCATATCCGAATGTCCAACGAAAGTACCGCGGGCGCCCCCCACAACTCATCCCAGGTTCGGCCGTCCAGCTCCCGTCTGTTACGCTTTTTATTCACTCCGCCCCATTGCCTAAAAAAGAACGCCACACCAGCGGCCAGGCGCCCGGCCACAATTCACCGCCCACAATGGCCCGATCACGCCCGCCAGATTTAGCTCTGGCAGCGGCCCCAGCCCAACCTTCGCACTTCGGCCCCGAAAACCGCGTTATTTTGCAAATAAGGCCGAAAGTTTCCACCACAAACCACCCCCAACTTTCGGGGTTCCGGGGACGGCAAATGCTCCTGTAAAACCGCCAGCTGGCTGGCGTAAATCTTGGGCGGTGGCTGCTCGGGCAGCGTCAACTTGAGTTTCTCAAGCGAGAATAGCACCTGTCGCTGCACATGTTGGCCGGTGGCACAGCGACGATTCTCCACCACACTGTAATAAGTATGCCACTTGCCGTTCTTGAAGCGTTTGTGCGAACGAATGAATATGCCCGACACTATCGCAAATCACGTCAACAAAAAAAAGAGGGTAGGTCTTCACCACAAGGGTTTTGAGAGGCAAAACCGCATTGGTTTGCAACCAAGGCAGAAAAAATCGTGGAAATTCCGGAAATCGAGCGCAAGGTGCGAAGGTTGGGCCAGCAGCGGCTCCAGCGACAAAAACCCATTTGCGCCAGCGTTCGCCGCAGGTCGTCCAACCCAGGCCGTGAAGCGCTCGACTATCTCGGCTGAGCCGCGCCTACAGTCTTCCATGTTCCATCGCGGCCATACCTCCCAGCCATCGCTCCCCAGCCGCTCGCTCTACTTACAACTTACTACGGGTCACCTTCTCTAACGGCCAGAGGCCGTGTGCGCGCATCTTGGCATCCTTCAGCAAAACCCCAATGTTTTGCCACTTTTGAATTGGCATCCTTCAAAACGAGTCAATATCCATGCATATTTGCTTCCACACCGCAGCCGCACCCCCGCCGCGTTTGACTCTCATTTACGTGGCCTTATACTTCTGTGCTTTGTGTGCGCCGGGAGGCACCGCCTGGTGTTGAGATGTATTGATCCCGTCAACTGTTGTGTGCGGACGGAAAAAATTACCG
>JABEVB010000103.1 GCA_013044165.1 Phycisphaerales bacterium | reverse complement strand
TTGCCTTGGGCGCGTGCTGCGCATGACAGCCCCTACGGGCGAATAAAGAGCGGCTGGGAATGGCGCGGCAAGCAACTCGATATACATGTAGCCATTCCCGCGGCTGCTGCGGGTGTTATCACATTGCCGGATGCGGATGAGTCGGCGGTGCAACTGAACGGCGCCGCATTGAAGCCCCATTGTGCCGGTGTGGATGGCATAACTCCCGGCGCCGGCGGCACGACAGACGTGGTAGTGCATGTCGGTCCGGGGAATTACACTTTCACATACTTGCCGCGGGGATTGAGATGACAAAACGCACCATGGATCGTCAACGGGGCGTCGGGATGATGCAACGCTATTTAATACTTGCGAGCACGTTCGTGCTTGGCGTCAATTCCGCTGTGGCCGCGGTAGGTTCCCGCCCGCCGGCCCGTTCGTGGCCGGCCTTTCCGGTGCCCTCAAAGATATATCAGGTGCGTTGGCCCAAGGCTTTCGACAAGCAAATTGCACTGGAAACACTGGCGGGTCTGGCGGCTTATCATGCGCGAATCACCGGAGCCGGCCCGATGATCTGGATCAATAGCGATCAGGCCAGTGAACAGCACTGGTTCAAAATGTATCACCGCCGTTATCCTGTGCCGATATCAACTGATTGGCCTTCGCTGGTGAAGCAAATGCAGAAGCAGGGGATCCTCAAAGGATATGTATTGTATTCGTCCGCGTCGCCGACGACGGCGGGTAAGCACCCCAAAGCAGGTGATTTCTCGGTCAATCTGGCCACCTCGCTTTGTGCACCGCTGGGGGCCGTAGCCCTTGATGATTCGCTCGCGGTGAAGGCCCAGAAGCAAAGCTTGCCGAAACTGGCCGATACGCGCGGCAAAGATATGGCGTGGTTGTTGGCCCAACTGCACGGCCGATTTTCCAAGCGACTTCTGGGGCTGCTTTTGCCGCAGCAGCCCAATCAGCGTGATGAACTGGTGGCGGCCAATGCGCTGGTAGTCAGCGATAACCCGGCCGGCGGCTACAGGCAGGGGCTTTTGCGCATGCACCCCGGCGGCATTGTGGTGGGTTGGGGTGGGAACGAATTAGATTTAACAAGCCTCGCCAGCAAATACGCCCTGCGCGTTTGCGCTGCCGATTGGGTTCGCAACTTGCCGGTGCTGTCGTCCGGGGTTACGGGGCTAAAGTATCCGCTGGCGAAGCGGGCCATCCCGGCCGCGGCTATCAATGATGATGGCCATTCGCATTATGTTGCCTTCATCAATAGCGATGGCGATAACCTTGCATGGGCTCTGGGCGGCTTTACCACTGATAGCGACGTATGGGGCAATCCGGCCCGCGGAAAAATACCGTTTGGTTGGAGTACACCGCTGCAAGTATTGCTGCAGGTTTGCCCCTGCACGGTGGATTATCTGCGCAGCAGCGCTACGGCTCAGGATGACTTTACACCGTATTGGACGGGCTATTTTTATCTCGACGAGTTTGGGCGGTTACGCGGCGGGCTGAAGCCGTTCGATGGTATTTTACGGCGCCAGCGATTGTTCATGCGAAAACTCAAGCTGCATACCATGATGGCCTTCTGTGCAAATAAATGGAACAGCCATGCAGCGCTCCGCGGCTATCGGCATATTGCGGCCATGCTGCCGAAGCTCAATGCCGTTTTTGTGGTGCAGTATGACCCGTATGCCGCCGGGCGCGGAAAAATCATCTGGTTGCCGCGCAAGCCTGGTGGCCCGCTGCCGGTACTTTCTGCGTTGGCATCAATATGGAACATGCCCAGCAACAAATATGCCGGCTCGCCAAAGCATGTGGCGAAGCTGCTGAATCGTTGGGCGGCTCGGCCGGTAAAACAGCCACAAGACCGCTTCACCTGGGTGGTGGTGCATGCATGGTCGCGGTTTAAATCGCCCAAAGTCGGCGGCAAACCGCAGCAGCTATTTGCTGCCGCACAGGCCTGTATCGGCAGATTAGGCCGTGGCATCAAGGTGGTAACACCCGAAGCTCTGGCGATATTGCTGAATAAAACCCATGGCCCTGTTGCACCGTCAGACCATCGGCTATCGCACGTTAAAAGGTAGTCGCAGAAACATCTTGATTCATCAGGAGTATTTATGGAAGAGTCTTTATACCAATCGGCAGCCTTTGAACGCCGTACGCTGTTAAAGCAATTTGCCGCAGCTGCTGCGGTCGCGGCGATGTCTGGTGGGATAGCGGTGCGGCGGGTTCATGGGGCGGTGGCGCCTCCCACATTTTCCGCTGCTGGTATCCTGCAGCACGTCAATCCTCTCATCGGCACGGGCTGGCATGGGCATACGTTTCCGGGTGCGACGGCGCCTTTTGGATTGGTACAGCTAAGCCCCGACACCGCAGGTCCGCCGGAACCTAGATGGAACGGCAATTGGGATGTTTATAACTGGGATCATTGCTCGGGCTATCACTACCCCGATGATACTATCCTCGGCTTCAGCCATACGCATTTGCAGGGTCCGGGCGCTGCGGATCTTGGCGATCTGCTGCTTATGCCGGTGGTGCAAGGGGCCAACTGGGCATGGGAGGCGCATTACCCGGGCAAACAACACGCAATTCAGGCGGCAGCGCTGGGGGGCGATTCCGGTTGGGTTGCCGGCATGCCGGGCTATGCTTCGCACTTCAGCCATTCGACCGAAGTTGCGCAAGCCGGTTATTACGGCGTTAATCTTGATGCCCCGCGCGTAAAGGCGGAGTTAACCGCCACCACCCGCTGTGGCATGCACCGCTATACTTTTAACACGCAAGAAGAAAATCCCGCCGGTGTGCTGCTCGATTTAGCGCATGGGCTCCGCGAAAGCGTGTACCACGCCGAACTGCAAATTGAAAGCCCCACGCGCCTGAGCGGCATACGATCAACCCATGGTTGGGTAGCGAACAAGCAGGTTTATTTTGTGATTGAGTTCAGCCGGCCGATCGCCGGCCTGCAGACCAATGTCGATGGCAACATTGCGCAGCACCCCGCGGCAGCGCTAAAACTTTTGGGCACAAAGGTCAAGGTCATTTTGCAGTGGCCGAACGAGGTGCTCCGCAGCCGCCCGCTTGTTATTCGTGTCGGTATTTCCTGTACGGGCATCAAAGGAGCCCGCAAGAACCTGCGGGCCGAGATTCCACATTGGAATTTTGACGCGGTACGACGGCAAACCGCCGCCGCATGGAGTAACGCTCTTTCTGTTCTGGATGCCGACTTGCCGACAAAACCTCTGACCGATGTATTTTATACCGGCGCCTATCATGGCCTTGTGGCTCCGGCAACGTTTAATGATGTAGATGGTGCCTATCGTGGGCAAGACCATCACAATCATCCAAACCCTGGTTTTACCAAGTACACCGCACTTTCAATTTGGGATATCTATCGCGGTGAGTTTCCATTCATCATGCTGATGCAGCCGCACCGCGTGGGGGGCATCATCAAAACCTTGCTGGATGATTACGATAAGCTCAAGCAGCATTCGCTGCCGGTATGGCCACTGTGGGGCAACGAAACCTGGTGCATGACGGGCTTTCATGTGGTCGCGATGATAGCCGGGGCCTATGCCCGCGGTTTTCGTGATTTTGATGCCGAGAAACTCTATGCCGCCATGCGTGATACCGCGCTGATGGGCGCCACCGCTAACGGCAACAAACAACTGCAGCAGCAGTTCCGCACTTTGGGCTATGTGGCTTCAGCGCCGGGTGCGCAGTCGGTTTCGCGCACGCTGGATTTCGCCTACGACTACTGGTGCGTAGGAGCCATGGCGCAATTGCTGGGCAAGCATGATGACGCCGCGATGTTTTATAAACTGGCACAGAATTACCGCAATCTTTTCGACTCCAAAACCGGCTTTATGCGCGGCAAATCGGCTCAGGGCCAATGGCGCGAGCCTTTCCGGCCGGATCAGGAATATTGGCATGACTACACCGAGTCTGATGCGTGGCAGGCCACATTTAACGTCATGCAGGATGTGCAGGGACTGATTGATATGTACGGCGGCGATAAGCAATTTATTGCCAAGCTTGATGCGTTTTTTACCGCGCCATCAAAAATTTATAAGTCACCACCGGACATCAGCGGCATGGTTGGGCAAGACGCCCAAGGCAACGAGCCAAGCAATCATATTCCATACCTGTACACGTTTGCCGGCGCCGCCTGGAAAACGCAATATTGGGTTCGTCGGGTGCTGCGGCTTTACAATGCAACGCCCACCGGCATTCCCGGCAATGACGACTGCGGGCAGATATCCACCTGCTTTACCATGGGAGCTATGGGCTTTTACCCGGTGAATGCAGCCACCGGGGTGTATGTGCTCGGCAGCCCGCTGGTGAAGCGCGTAACGATTCATAACCCGCACACCGGCAAACCATTTACAATTATTGCCGCCGACAACAGCGATGCGAACATGTACATTCAATCGGCGGAACTTAACGGCAAGGAGTTGACTCGGTCGTGGATTACACATGGCGAGATTGTCGCCGGCGGCGAGTTGCTCTTCCGCATGGGCAATAGGCCTAATAAAGAATGGGCCTCAGCCAAGGCCGATCGGCCACCCTCCGGGCTGGTGGTGTAAGCGGCGCAAGAATTGCCACAAACAGTGGCAGACGTGTTGGCGCGGCCCTATCATACCGGGCGGCATTTAACTTATCGGGTCTGCATATCCGAAATTTCCGGGTGCTCGCAGGGTGTCAGTGGTACAGGCGAAGGAGTTTTTTATGTCCGATTCTTACGAGCTACCGCTCAGCCAGGGCGGTAGCATGGCAACGATCGTATTTTGTGTGGCTGCCGCCGCGCTGGCCGGTCTGCTGTTCGGCTACGATACCGGCGTGGCTGCGGGCATACAGGGCTACCTGCAACAATATTTCCACCTGAGTAACAAACAACTTGGTTTCGCCATCGCCAGCCTGGAACTCGGCTGTGTGCCGGGGGCTATGTTCGCCGGCTCGCTGGCCGACCGATTCGGCCGCAAGCGGTTGCTGATCTTATGCGCCATTTTATTCGCCATATCGGGCGTGCTCTCCGCCATTCCGCGCTCATTGACCGAGCTGGTCCTGGCGCGTGTGATAGGCGGGCTGGCAATAGGCGCTTCATCCATGATTGCCCCCGTATACATTGCCGAAATCGCTCCCGAACGCCATCGCGGACGCTTAGGCTCGCTCTTTCAGCTTGGCATTGTGGTTGGCATTGCACTGGTTTACTGGGTTAATTATTTCATTCTCGACGCCGGCAACCATATTAATGCCAGTGTTCATCTGGCAACTGCCGCCAACTGGAATGCCACCATGGGATGGCGCTGGATGCTCGGCTCCGAAACGCTCCCGGCAATCATCTTCCTGCTGATGGTGGTATTCGTGCCCGAAAGTCCGCGCTGGCTGGTCATCAACGACCAGGAACAAAAAGGCCGCGAAATTCTGACGCGTTTTGTCGGCTCCAGTGGAGCCGATCGGGAAATTGCCGCCGTCAAAGAAGTTGCCGCCCAGGAAGAAGGCCGCTTTTCCGAGCTTTTTGCCCCGCGTTACCGTCTGCCGCTGATAATTGCCCTGTTTTTAGCCATTTTTTCGCAATTCAGCGGCATTAACTCCATTATTTACTATGCACCTCGTGTGTTTGAAGCCGCCGGTATGAAAACCTCCAATGCCTTTGGTTCCACCGCGCTGGTTGGCATGGTCAATCTTTTGTTTACTTTTATTGCGGTCGGCTTTGTTGATAAAGCCGGTCGTAAGCTGTTGCTGTCCATCGGTACGGCGATACAGGTGGTGGCGCTGTTTTGCGTTGGGCTTATCTTCGCATTGGCCAACCGCATCACCGTAACCGTGCTGGTGCATGGCCACAGCGTAAGCCACACTTCCATTCACTTCAGCCCGGCGCAGGTGCACATACTGATCGCCAGTGTACTTACCTTCATTGCGGCCTTTGCCATGGCCATGGGGCCGATGCCCTGGCGGCATGCCGGTGTTTATGAGCTTTTGGGTAGGCAAACCGTTCGGGATGGCAGTAGACTATGCATAAAATACTCGGCTACGGCCTGAGGTGGCCTAGGCGGGCAGCGATTGCGCCGGCCGAGTGTAAAGGAATTGCCCATGTATCGTTCCGAGATTAATAAATACCTGCGCGAGGGAGAGGCGTTTTTTCGGGCCCATCAATTTTATCTGCCACCATTTGCCTGTTGGACTCCCGCCGACTGGGCGCGGCTGGGCGAGTCGGCTGATTTTATGCGGCAGCGCGGTCTGGGCTGGGATGTAACCGATTTGGCATCGGGTAAGTTTGAGGAAATCGGGCTGCTGCTGTTTACCATTCGCAACGGACTTGTGGGAGACCCGGTCAAGATTTTCGCGGAAAAGGTGATGATGGTGCGGGACCATCAACGCACGCCGCTGCACTTTCATTTTCAAAAAACTGAGGACATCATCAACCGCGGCGGAGGCGATCTGGTGTTGGAGCTATATAACTCGACGTCCGATGGCGGCCTGGCCTCAACTGAAGTGACGGTGCGCTGCGACGGCATGCTGAGGAAGGTGGCTCCGGGCGGCCAGATTGTATTGCGGCCCGGCGAAAGCATCACGTTGATTCCGGGCCTGTACCATTCGTTTTACGCCGAGCGGGGCCATGTGCTAGCCGGTGAGGTTTCGAGCGTTAATGACGATGCGAAGGACAATCGTTTTTTTGAAGCACTGCCGCGCTTTACCGCCATTGAAGAAGATGAAGAGCCGCTGTACCCCTTATGCAGCGATCACCGCCGCCATGATGATAAGTAAAAGGACTTGTTGATGTTAAAAACCTTCGACGCCAAGCTCGCCGCATTGGCGCGTGACCGGTTCGGAAAGCCGTTTATTCTTGCGGACGCCAAAGACGCCGACATGGCTCTGGGGATCGCCGCTCCGGGGTCCGACCCGGAGGGCGGAAAAACCGGCTTTGCCTATCGCACGCTGGGGCAATATCGGCAGAACATTCGGCAGATTGTGCAGCAGGGGCTTGTGGACATCATGCTCATGAGCTGCTCAACCAGCGATCAACTGACCATCCGTGAGCGGCTGTTTGAAAAAAGCGCCGTGACCCCGGCCGTCCGCGCCAATGATACGACGGACATTCATATTTGCCGGGGGAGTTGTTACTCGGGGTCGCCATCACAGCCATTTGCCTCGGCCAGCATAGATCATATTCAGGCAGGGCGCTCAGCCTGTACGGCATCACAGCGGCGGCTGGGGGCGAATTTGGGCTTGTATTCAGTTACCTTCAACAATTTACCGGAGGCCGACCGGCAGACGCTCGAAGCATATAAGGCGTTCCGACTGGAAGCGGAGGGTAAGGGGTTTCGGCATTTTCTGGAGGTGTTTGATCCGAATGTGCCTCCGCGGGTTCATGGCGTTGCACCTGATAAAATCGGTGGCTTTGTAAATGATCATATCTGTCGAATGCTCGCGGGCGTACCGCAGGCGTCGCGGCCGGCATTTTTGAAAATTGCGTATCACGGCCCCAGGCACATGGAGGAATTGTGCCGTTACGACGAATCCCTCATTGTGGGGATTTTGGGTGGCAGCGCTGGCACCACTTATGACGCATTTAAACTGCTGGGCGACGCGAAGAAATATGGCGCTCGAGCCGCGTTATTCGGTCGAAAAATCAATCAGGCGGAAGATCAACTCTCGTTTGTTGCCATGCTCCGTCTCATTGCCGATGAGGCCATCACGCCTGAAGAGGCGGTACGGGCATACCACGGAAAACTCAAAGATGCCAGCATCAAGCCGCATAGACGCCTTCCCGATGATATGTGCTGCACCGCAGGTGTTCTGCGGTATGCGGCTGCGGGCGCCGGCACGCGCGGTCGTGGGCGGTCGTCATAAAACATGATAGGCGGATATGACAGCGAAAAATCAGGTTTATGATGTGCTTGCCATCGGCATTTCAGCCGTTGACGACATATTAATGGTAGCACATTATCCGCCCCAGGGCGTTAAGACGCCGGTGTTGACAACATCGCGGCATGGTGGCGGGCTTGCGTGCACGGCCATAGCGGCAGCGGCGACGCTGGGTGGTAAAACCGCCTTTGTGGGCCGGCTCGGCGATGATGGGCTTTCGATTTATATTCGCGACATTCTCGAAAAGCGCGGGGTTGACATCTCGCATATCGTGGGCGATTCAACCGGTCAACCTTACCATAGCCGCATTATTATTGATCAGAGCACCGGCGAACGCACCATTTTCTATGATGAGAGGCATTTTAAGCCGGTGCAGGCTGACGATATTCCAATGCGGTTGTTGGAATCGTCGGCGGTTGTGCTGTTGGATTACATTGGCGGCCCTGAGTCAATTGATCTGGTTCGCAAGGCGCGCAAGGCACATCGGCCCGTGGTGATAGACATGGAGGGGCGGCCGGCGCAGGCAGGGCCGTTGCTTGATGAGGTGGATCATCTGGTGGTATCCGATGAGTTTGCCCGATGGTGCTCTGGTCAGAGCAGCCCCGGCGCAAGTTGCGATGCGCTTGCGCGCACGCGTCGAGCGGCAACGGTGGTAACCGCCGGCGCGGCTGGTTGCTGGTGGACGGACCGGCCCGACCGGCCAGCTGTGCATGTTCCGGCCTTTGCGGTGCGGGTGGTTGACACCAATGGCTGCGGCGATACGTTTCATGGGGCCTATGCGCTGGCGATTGCCCGAAACCTTTCGATTGCCGGAGCGGTCTTGTTTGCCAGTGCGTGCGCTGCGCTTAAAGCATCGGGCGCCGGCGGCGGCTGGAACGCCCTGCCAACCGCGTCTGGAGTGGTGGAATTGCTGCGGCAAACCCCTGGGGCAAACGACGCGCAGCGCGATGTTATGAGTATGCTCCAGCAAATGCAGGCGCAAAGCGCGGGGGCCGACCATGCAGGAAAGCAGAGCCGTGCTTTGTGACGAAATCCGGCAGGAGATTGCCCGCGATGGGGTGCTGCGCGATTCTGCGGCCCGCATGGCGCCGCAGGCCCACAAGCATATTTACAGTCGAAACGCTGGTTCACAATGCGGCATGCCGAATGGAAGGATTCACCCATGCAAATAACAGATATAAGTGCCTTTCAAGTGTTTGATTCGCGGGGGCGCCCCACCATTGAAGTGGACTTGACCTTGAGCAATGGCATTCACGGCCGCGGCTTGGTGCCGGCGGGCGCATCTACCGGTCAATTTGAAGCACTGGAGCTGCGCGATGGCGATGCCTCCAGATACCGCGGCCGTTCGGTATACAAGGCGATTGATCATGTACAAGGCGAAATAGCCAGGGCGCTGCGCGGCTGCGATGTTTTTATGCAGCGTGAACTGGACAGCAAGCTTATCGCCCTCGATGGAACGGAGAATAAATCGCGGCTTGGGGCCAATGCCATACTGGGTGTTTCGTTGGCGGCGGTGGATGCGGCGGCGCGCTGCAGAAATCAGATGCCGTGCGAATACTTGAACGATGGCACACCCATGACGCTTCCACTGCCGGAAATTCAAATTATGGGCGGCGGCGCCCATGCTAATCACGCGATAGACATTCAGGATATTATGGTGATGGCAGTCGGGGCCAGCAGCTACGAGCAAACGCTCGAAATCACGCACAAC
This sequence comes from Phycisphaerales bacterium, assembly GCA_013044165.1. Classification (GTDB taxonomy): domain Bacteria; phylum Planctomycetota; class Phycisphaerae; order WQYP01; family WQYP01; genus JABEVB01. Next base: position 4,064 of record JABEVB010000103.1, on the reverse strand, counting down.
ATTTACCATGCCACGGCAGAATTGCTGGCAAGCCGCAATCTATTGACCGGCATAGCGGATGAGGGCGGCTTTTGGCCTTCGGCCAGGACCAATCAGGCGGCATTGGACATTTGCATGGAGGGGATAGAGAGGGCCGGCTATACGCCGGGCGTTGAGGTTGCGTTGTCTTTGGATATTGCGGCCAGCGACTTTTATGATCCGGGCAAGGGGGTGTATGAGTTCCGCTGCGAGGGCCGGAGTTTTGACGCAGCGGCCTTTTGCGAGCTTATGGCCGACTGGTGCGCTCGCTATCCAATTGCCGCACTTGAAGACCCTGCCGCGGATACCGACACGAAAGGCTGGGACATGATTTGCTCGGAGCTTGGCGCGCGGGTAACGCTGATTGGGGATGATTTATTTGTCACCAATGTTGCCCGGATTAAAAAGGGCATAAACGAAAAAATCGCCAATGCGGTGCTCATCAAACTCAATCAAATAGGCACCGTCACCGAAACGATAGATGCGATTGAACTGACCCGAAAGGCGGGTTGGCTGCCGGTGATTTCAGCGCGATCGGGCGAAACCGAAGATGCATTTATCGCGCATTTGGCCGTGGCAACGGGTTCACCCATATTGAAGGTAGGATCGTTTGCCCGCAGCGAGCGCATGGTCAAATGGAATGAGGTGCTGCGTATCAGCCGCCGCCTGGGAGCCAAAGCGAGTTTTCGGGGAGCCGCCATGATGCCGTGGCACACGGCCGGGCCGCAGCGGGCACGGCAGGCTCGCCCGTAAACCAAGCGATGCGCCGAGGGTGTTAAACGGGCCGTGATCGCGTACTGATCAACAGATCGAAACGCGCACGCGCCGGCGTGGGCCTGCGGCGATGAGAACCGTTTAAGCATACAAGCCGCACGGCGTTGCCTGGCTGCGGTTGGCAAGTTAACATCCAACAGGTGGTTTGGCGCAGTCTGTCGCGGATGGGCTGCACCGGGCCGCGCGACCACACAGAGGCCCCGAGTTTGTCATACGAATTGCTTAAAGAGCGCATTAAAGACCGCAGTGCCCGGGTGGGCATATTGGGGCTGGGTTATGTGGGGCTGCCGCTGCTGCGGGCCTTTCATTTTGCCGGTTTCAGCACCATTGGCTTTGACATAGATGAGGCCAAGATTGTCGAGCTTAAAACGGGCCGCTGTTACCTTAAGCATCTTGGGGAAGATTTTATTGCCGACATGAACCGCAGCGGCCGGTTTGACGCCACGAGCGATTTTTCGCGGCTAGGCGATGCGGATGTTGCAATCATATGCGTGCCCACACCGCTGGGCACGCATATGGAGCCGGACCTGACGTTCGTAGAGCGCACGGCGGAATCCATCGCGCGCAGTTTGCGGCCGGGGCAGCTTGTGGTGCTGGAATCCACCACATACCCGGGCACGACGCGTGAAGTGGTGCTGCCTATTCTGGAGGCCACCGGCCTGGTGTGTGGGCGCGACTTTTTTGCGGCCTTCAGCCCCGAACGTGAAGACCCGGGCCGCAAGACGCATCACACGCAGAACATACCCAAACTCGTGGGCGGCATTGACGCCCGCAGCGGCGAACTGGCGGTGCTGCTGTATCAGGCCGCGATCGAGCAAGTGGTGCCGGTAAGTTCGGCCGAAGTGGCCGAGGCCGCCAAGCTGCTCGAAAATATTTATCGCTGTATTAACATTGCGATGGTTAATGAGATGAAGGTGGTGCTCGAGAAGCTGGGCATAGACATCTGGGAAGTGATAGAAGCGGCGGCCACCAAGCCGTTCGGCTTTCAGGCGTTTTATCCCGGGCCGGGCCTGGGAGGGCATTGCATTCCGATAGACCCGTTCTATTTGACGTGGAAAGCGCGTGAAGTCGGGCAGCCCACCCGATTTATTGAACTCGCCGGCGAAGTCAATCATCACATGCCTGATTACGTCGTGAGCCGCGTGCTCCTGGCGCTCAACCACAGCGGCAAAGCCATCAAGGGCAGCCGGGTGCTGGTGCTGGGCTTGGCATACAAGCCCGACATAGACGACATCCGCGAAAGCCCAAGCATAGAACTGATAGAAAAACTGCTGGCCCTTGAGGCCCATGTTGATTTTAACGACCCGCACATCGCGTCAACGCATCCCATGCGCCGGCATCAGCTTAAGCTCGCGAGCGTGCCGCTGAGCGCCAAAATGCTGCATGGTTACGACTGCGTGCTCATCGCGACGCATCACTCGGCGTATGACTGGGACTTTATAGGTGCGCATGCCCGACTTATTGTGGATACGCGCGGCGTGATGCGAAAAGTAACCGGCGTTAAGGCCCGGGTTGTAAGCGCGTAAGCCCCATCGGGGCATCCTGTGCCGGGTGCAACGCAGTTGCATTGTAACGGGGCATCGGCCTCGATACGCTGATAAAGATGTTGTGTTCATTTGTTGAGGCTGCTGATGCGCTGCGCTGGAGGGTATAAACGTTTCCGGGCCGGTGCGGCTGCGGCGCTGCGCAGGGTGCTGCCGGGCAGGTCGCGGTTTACCGCGGCGATAAGCCTGGTGATGGCTGCGGCGGTTGCACCATCGGCCGTTGGCATTTTTGTTTCAGTGCCTGCTGTGGTAGTCGTCGGCCCCCCCCCGGCGATACCGCTGCGGCCGGCGGCAGTACCGGTAAAAAAGCCCGGGGCCATCGCCACCGCCGAAAACGAAGCCTACAGCCGCGTGCAGGTCAACGATTCGTTTGGGGCGATGGACCTGCTGCGCCAGGCCAGGCGCCTGCTGCGCAGTGGACACATAGCCCATGCCCTAAGCGCTTATCAACAGGCGATAGACCGCTATGGTAACAAAGTGGTGCGCGTGCAACATGGCCAATATGTGACCGTCAGCGACGAGGTAAGCCGGCTTATTTTAAGCCTGCCTGAGTCGCAACTCGCTGTGTATAACCAGTTGTTTGGCCCGCAGGCCGCCAAGGCAATCGCGGCTGCCGAGGCCGCCGATGATCTTGACGCGCTGCTGCAGGCGGATGCCCGGTATTTTCCGTCCACGGCTGCGGCGGCCGGAATAAGCGCCGCAGCGCAGCAAAGCTTTGAACGGGGTTACTTCTCGCAGGCTTCGCGTCTGTGGGCATCGCTTTTGTCGCATCCAGCCGCGGCAAACGATCGCCCGATGCTGCTTTATAAGGCGGCCTTGGCGGCGCACCTCGCGGGCGATGATGAGGCCGCGGCGAACTGGCAGCAGCAGTTGCAGCGGCAGTACCCGGCTGCGCAAGGAAAACTGTTTGGCAAAACAGCAGCGCTGGCGCCCTCGCTGGCGGCGGTACTGGCCAAACCGCGTTGGTCCAGGGATCTCTCCACGGGCGACCGTTGGCGGACGTTTGGCGGCAATAATCGTCGCAACCGCATTTTAAAGGTTGCTTCGCTGCCGGGCGCCACCATCTGGACCGAGCCGATTGATTCGTTGGCCATACCGCAGCAGATGAGCAACAACCTCACGCCATTTCAGCGGCAGGCATTGCAGCAGGCGGTGACGGCGTTTTCGGGCGGTACGGTTGCATACAACCAGTTTAATCAACCGCAAACCCTGAAGCTGCCGACCATTTTATATGACTTGCCGACGTATCAAGATGGCACGGTATACCTGCATATGCTCGACCAGGTTGAGGCGGTCAATGCGGCATCCGGCTATGTGCAGTGGCGATATCCGGCATCAACCCCCGACCAGACCAACCGGTTGGCACGAAATCTTAATTTACTGGCGGCAGGTTTGGATCATTTATCATGCACGCTGCAGGGGCATCGTGTTTTGGCGGTGTTGCCGAGCAACTCGCCGGGCAATACTCCAATACAGTATTACTGGATGATGGCGACGCCGGCCAATCGGCTGGTTTGCCTTAACGCGACCAATGGCGATTTGCAATGGACGGTTAATAGCCGAGATTTAGCTCCCAGCCAGCCAAGCGGTATTTCGCTAAGCTTTATTACCTCGCCCCTGACGGACTCACAGGCCGTGTATACGCTCGCGCGCGTTAGCGGCGGCGCGGCGCAACCCATGCAGCTTTACCTGATCAAACTCAAGCTCTCGGACGGCAGCCTGATTTGG
>JABEVB010000102.1 GCA_013044165.1 Phycisphaerales bacterium | reverse complement strand
TGGGGGAAGCTGCTGGTGGATGTGCCGTCAGCCACGGCCATTCTGGATCGGTTCCTGCACCATGCGGAGATACTCTCGATCACCGGGCGGAGCTATCGGCTCAAGGATCGGGCGACCGTAGACGAAAATGCGGTAGTCAAAGAGCGGGTGGGAAAAGAATCGTTTCAGAAAAAAACGACTTGCCAGGAGGCTGGCCAATGAGGTATATAGGGACATCAATAACTGGCCGGTTTTGACCCGCCCGATTCTATTAGCTGCACCGGAGATTTAAGTCCATCATGACGATGTTTTATTTACGAATAGTCCCGTCATTTGGAGGGCGGGGGTTCAGGCTTGGGCCCATTTTCCATCTCAAGAAGCGCACGGGATATGATCCCGTCTTTACTCCCGCCGTTCAATATTTGTTCTAATGGGTGTTGAAGGTGAGGTTTTAGTAGAGCGATGATAGGCCAATTAGAAATACTTGAGGGAGGGTTCACCATGCGCTTTCTGACGATGATCTTGAGGTAAGATTCCGCTTCCTTGTACTTCTGTAAAAGGATATGCGCTCCCATTTGGGAGAGTTCGTTACCTGTCAAGGTCATCTTCTCCAGACGCTGCCGTTCATCGGAGGTTAGTTCCTTACCTTCATGTACTTTGATCTGGAGAAGGTTAAGCCAATAGAAGGATTCTTCGAACGGTGCGGCAGGATTCTTTTGGGCGGCTTCGCGGCCCAGTTCCAACACCTCGCGGGCTTCTCGGTATTTCTTGGCGACAATGAGAGGTAGGCACAGATCAAACGAAAGATTGGGATTTTTTTCCAATTCGGCATTCGATTCTCTGAGGCGTTTCATAACTTCATCCAAATGTTCAAATAGTTTGTGCTCTGAGATGACTCCTATGGCGTCCATAATTATAACTAGCGATGGTTGTGTAGTTAGCTCCGCAAGAAGATAACGAACCGCTTCGTCGTAATGGCTGTTGCGTCGACTGATTTGCGATAGCATGACGTAGGGTATACGAAGACCGTGAGGGAAAGTGTTGCCCTGGTTCGGCATAATTGCTGTCACACCACCTCCACTCGGAGTAGCGGTGTTGTACCGGGTTATTCGTTCTCCCATAGCCTGAATATGCCGAAGCACAATAGGATGCGGTGCGTTGGGGATATTGGTATTTTGAATAAGATTATTGAGACGGCGACTAAGTGCGTTGTATGGGTCTGACATCTCGGGCTGGAGTTTCAGGTCCAAGGCCTCATGGACTTCGGCAAAGAGCTCGTCGAATCCCTCAATTTCAATCAGGTGAAAGCGTGGAAATCGAACGAGGTTTTGGACATTCTCGCTTATCTCAGCATTTTTAGGGATGCACCAATAGATGCCGTGTGGAAAGTTGCGTTCCTGGCTAAGTAGCCAGTTCAAGGGCTCTATCACGGAACGGTCGTTGCCCGCGTACCCCACAACAATAAAGCCGAACTCCGCCGCGTACTGTTTAAACTTATCTTTCATGTTGTTTTCGAGCGATTCTAGCTCATTGACAGTGTTTTTTATATTGTCGAAAAGAAAATCGCCGTGAAGCTTAATAATTTTGGGGCGTTTAGAGGTAATTCGGACGGATCGTATGCTGGAATCATGCGCGCACACAATAGGGCGAACGTCTTGGGAGAAAGTGTAACACGCCTCGTTCAAGAGGTCGTCAAAATTAGTGGTAAAGACGGTGTTGAATACTTTTTTGTCCAAGAGGTTTACCAAAAAAATGTAGCCCCATGATGGACTTGCTTCTTTGAGGCAGTACTCAATGAATTCCCGGCGCTGACTGGGTTGATCATATAGTTGTTCGAAGAGTAGAGAGTACTCGTTTGTTTTATTGTACCATGGTTGGCTCGCCAGGTGAGCATCGAATAACTTACCACCACCGTACGTTTGATAGTGCTGAGATCTCCATCGGTCGATCATCGTACTAGTAGGTTCAACTTTACTGGTGACACTGGCACCGGCACCCAAGAAGAGTACAAAATTCGGATGATGGTCTCGCGTGGTTCTTATGATGTTAACTAAGTGCGCCTGCGGTTTTATATCAAAGGTTGACGGCTTTGCAATTTTCGTCATTAGGGGTGCTCCTGAGCTGCGTCTGGCAATAAGTAAGATACTGTTTATTAATTAAAAGTCAAAAGTGGTCCAGGATTGTCATCGGGCGGGCAAAACCGGCCATTAATCCCGATTTCAATCGGGATGTGGATGTTCGTAAACTCCGAGTTTTTCTATTTGAAAAGCAAGGAGTATGCGGATGTCCAACGAGCTGGGAATGGCAATGAAACAAGCGATATTAGCGTTAAAACCCCGTGGATGGTCGCATCGTCGGATTGGCCGCGAATTGGGGATTCACCGAGAAACAGTGGGCCGATGTGTGGCCTTGGCGGCAAAACCGGCCAGCAACCCGCCCCTCGGCTCGGATGCGAATTCAAAACCGGCCAACAATCCCGATCTCAATCGGGATCGGGGATCGGTATGTCCCCCGAAGTACCAGGTGGCACTCCTCCAGCGGTCGCAGCCCCGGCGACCGCGGTACCGGGCCTGACTGGTGCCGCGGCATCGCCCATCGCCACTGGTGTCGCGGCACAGCGTTCCGGCCCGGCAAGTACGTGTGAACCGTACCGTTCAATCATTGAAGCCAAGCTCGCGCAGGGGCTTTCGCCGGAGCAGAAGCCCACTCGTTGGCCCATCCACGACGCTCACAGTAATGTCATATATCCCCACCAGCCTCGCTGCAAGATCCTCAAGGAATCCCTCAGGCGTGTACTCGCCAAGAATGTTGAACCGGCTGTCCTTTCCCTCTTCGTTCGGTGTACAGTCCACTAATATATCGCTCACGTCGAGAAACACAATCTCGTCATTACTCAAATTTTTAAGCGAATACCGTCCCTCAATAAAGCCGCTGACAGCATCGATCAACTGATCAACCAAAACCTGCTGCAGGTGCGGTGTTAGGTTGTTGACAATGACGATTCTTGTCCCGACTCGATCAGCGCCAGTGCCTGATGGAGCATTCGAAAGAATAACCTTTACCGTCGGCCGATGCCGTCTTTGTGCGACAAACGATGATTCGATCGAGGCGCTAAACCTTCCAGAAACTTCGAGATCTCTTAGCACTTCCTCAAAGCGACAATGCCTTATTTCATTGGTCTCGCTTTCGCCAATGAACTCGCCAAAATCAATCTCATTAAATTCGGCATCAGCATACAACTCGAATGGCAGATATACTGGAGGTTGACCAGTGGCGAGCGCCATACCGTGTCCATCCAGAAGCTTTCCGGCGCTATTCCTGTCGAGCATCATGGCTGTCCAGCCGTCGTACTTTGTGTCGCCAACATAGGTGATGGTCCCCTTGGGGCGGTAGGAAACCTCTACCTCGAAAATCACCGGCCGTTCATGACCAAATTCAGAGGGGCGGCTTTTTACGCTGCTGACAGCGCATGAACGCGGTTCCTTGCCCCGCCACTCCGTCCGATTTAGAACCGACCTACCCTGCGGATGAAAACGCGAAAATACGTCTATCGGCTTTTCTGTGCAGGTCAGTAAGAATTTCATTACGCTAGGTTTCACCTTGTCTACCTTATCAATCATGAGCCAAATGAGTTACTCTTGCTAATTTGCTCACAGTCATTACGTAAATTCTCTTTTAGATCAACGAAATAGTCTGGTTCGGTCAATAAATCCGAATTTGGGCCGAGGCCGTCTCTATAGCCATAAACGAAAACTTGTTTCCCACGTGCTCTCACGGACTTGATAACGGGCACAAAATCAACATCGCTGGTGTATAGGTGACAAACCTCGAAGTGCGAAGCAAAGGAATCGTCGAGCATGCGGACGGCAATACTAATATCGACGCCTTTTGGCTTTTCGATAATCTGCGATTGCTTCAGAGTGTTTGCTCGTCGATCCGCCAAATCCCTTTTTTCCACGATCACATGAGAATCCACATTAAAATCCCGGAGCTTACGGTTAATCCCATAAATAAAATCCGCGTCACCAACCGCAGATGTAAAATATGTGGCACGCCGCACACCTGCACTCATCGTACGAATCCAGAATATCTTCGCTTTAGGTATTGCGAGAACCATATCCCTGTCTTTTTGACCGATGTATTGAAGACGTTCGAGACAAGCCTCTGAGCCGTGGATTTCGCGCCAAGCGTATTCCGAGCGAATGAAGTGCGACTCCCCGTCAACGTAGACATAAATGCAATCTGCCATCGCGTCATCCTAGAGATCATTATACCCTGACGCCGTGTAACGCCAACGGCGCCAAGTAGTGTATTGCGACTGCGTATGGGTTCGATCTTGCCCGCGTCATAAGCCCATCCCATCGTATGCATTGAGTATTTCCTCACGAGTGCTTCCTGGCCCTCTGTGAGATTCATCCTCTTTTACGACACCTTGGAATTGGTTAAGCACATACTCAACTTCTTCCCGTGAAAGACCGTAAAGAATGAAATAGGCGGCATCGAGTTCGGCCCGGAGTTTGGATCGTTCCGCCTCATTCCATTTATGCACACCTTCCTTAAAATCAGCGGCAGTTGCCAGCGGGCGCATATCATCGGCGGTACAGGATAATTTCAGCACGCGGTCACTGATCCATTTTTCCAAGGTAACCTTTTTGTCCCAGTCGCATTTTTCATCGTACCGGTCGGGCGGTAACGTGGGAAGTTGTTCAACGATGAAGAAATTCAACGTAACTCCGCCAATTTTTTGCCGAGTAGCATAGTCGAAGGCAAATGTATTGAGATTTGCGAGCAGACAAAGCTGCCGCCTCCATGGAAGGTTCATCAGCATCAACGGAAAATGGTTGGTTACTGCAGCGAACGGTATGGCGCTGGCAATCATCGTACGTTGGTTGGTTGGGCTGGTGATATCCTTGAAACCAACGAAAGCCGGGAACGCTGTTCCTTTGCCGCCCAAAACGCGCAATACCTCCTTCTCCGCCACCCAGAAGCGGGGCAACGCAACGAACTCCGGATTCTGATGCGCAACGAGCGTAGTGTCATCCGTCTGGCCCTGTCGCATCCAATTCCCGCCCTCAACAATCACACTAGCCGCGCGATGGTCGAACGCCTGAACCATCTTGGCCTCATACAGGGGCAGGTAAATGTCTTTCCGGCGAATCCAGCGGTTGCCTTCAAGTCGAAACCCGTCAGATTGAAGGATTTCCGCTGACCGGAACAATTCAGCATTATTAGTCTGGTCAAACATCCTTACGAAGCGCACACCCCAGGGATTGCCGCCGGACTTGCGATTCTGATCCACCAAGATCGGGATGTTGCGATAGATTCGCTTGGTAAGTTGGCAATCCGTTCTAGTTCTGAAAATAGGGCATGTATGTGTGTTGGGGTTGAATATTTTCAGATCACGAGCCGAGAGCGTGATGTGCCGATCACGCGGTTTAAGATCGTCAATGCTCCGCGCGAAGAAAACGAAATCAGCCTCTTCAGTTTGCCGATCACGTCCATTCATCAGGAGTACGGAGAATTTAAACCGACCATCAATATCCGGGAAAATTCGATCGCGGTTTTCGAAATCATAAAGTGCCGTCAGGGCCTTCTTATCCATGAGATCGCCGAAGAAATGCTTAGTGGTATCGTCCGTGGCGATGCCGCTGGGCACGAGTAATCCGATCCGGCCATTTGGCGAAACCACTTGCCGGGCAAGCTCGGTGAAGAGCATGTAGGTATTTACATCACCCCGGCCGGTCAACGGAAACCGACCACAGTCACGGACATAGGCCAAGGTCTTTTAGGCGACAGCTTTGGCTGAATTGTACCGCTGCCAGAGACCCGGATTGCCTTTTTCCACCTGTTCAATCAGTCGGCGCCGCTCGGCGGCACTTACCGCAGAGGCAATGTTGGGCGACGAAAGCGCAAAGAACTCTCGTTCCTGCAGTTTCAGCCGCTCCCATGGCGGATTGCCTATCACACAGTCGAAGCCTTCATCTTTAAACACATCGGGAAATACCTGCTGCCATTTGAGCGCTCGCTCATGTACATCCGGATCAGCGACAAGGCTGTTTCCGCATACGATATTGTGCGAAAGATCGGCGAGCGTCTTACCTTTGCGTGCCGACCTAATCCATAGCGCTAATTGTGTAATCTCAACCGATTCCTTAGAGAGGTCTACGCCGAAGAGGTTGTCCCTGAGAATCCAATCCGGATAATCGCGCTCGAATGTCACAGCTTCCTTGCTGCGACCATCGCTCCGAAGGCGATGAAGTAGAATTTCATAGGCCTCTTCTAATCTTTCATATGCAGCGATCAAGAATGCACCGGAGCCGCAGGCCGGGTCTATGATCTTTAGCTTTTGTAGCGCGGCAAGCCGGGCCTCGAAACCATCACATGCTTCGACTCGTTCCTCGATCAATCGCCCGAGCGTGTTTTCGACAATAAATCGGGTAAACGTGGGGGGGGTGTAGTAGATGCCAAATCGCTTGCGCATGGCGCTCTTGGGCATGATGGAACCTTCTCCGGGTTGCTTTCCGAATAGGCCCAGCACGCGGAGTTTTTCAAGTTCAGTGACGCTCTTCTCGAAGATACGGCCGAGGACATCAACGTTAATGTCGCCTTCCTCTCGGAAGTCGTACCGGCCAATACTCCTGAAAACATTGGTCCATGGCTCATCCTGCAATTCGAGGCCGTCCACGAGGGGGTCTTCCTTGAATAGGCCACCGTTATAGCCCGTTGGCAAATCCAGCGCCTTATGGCCGGTGTCAATAGCGCGAAAGGTGACGAGGAAATTCTTCCAACGCGGATTACTTACAAAAGAAAGTGGATGCACGTTCTCCCAAGTATTTTCCAGCAGCTTGGGCAGCAGAAGCCCGCGATTCTGACAAAATGCGATAAAAATGATGCGGTCGAGCAAACGCTGGGCCGCGTGGATGGCGTCGTCAGTTGAATATTTGTATTGATCAATCAAGGTCTCAATGAGTAAAGACCGCTGCTGGCTATAGTACTCGTAGAGGTCGTCGCCAACTTCGGTACGCCTTTCCAGCGAATGCTGTACCAGGTCAAGGGCTCGCGGCCGCTGCAAACTGTCGCGTCCGAGGAGGCCATCCGGGCCGAAAAGGTATACAAATTCTTTGACTCGTGAGGGCTGGTTGAACTCGCTGAAGTAAAATTCCTGATACGCACGCATGGGGCTATCCCGGTGGTACAGCCGCACCCCGAGGTAGTTTGTCAGTATGCCCCATGGGGTGTCTGGCAGTTGCGAAAGGTAATCCCATAGCTGTTGTGGCGGAGTACGACCGTTGAACTTGTCATGATCGAGATCGGTAGCGGCCCCTTTACACTCGATGACGGCAAGCGGTTTGCCTTCGCGCCCGACGGCAAAGCGTCCTAAGGCACCATCGGCGGAACCGGCGCCGGGTACGGTGTACTGCTTTTCTCTCTGGTATCCGCCAGGTGAGTCACTTCGACTTTGGTACCCGAGTGCTTCGCCGAAAACGACCCGGAGGAACTCATCGTCGAGCGATGTTTCCTTTTGATTCAGTGCGCCCTGTGCTCCGAGCTTGGCCCATTTATTCAGCGCCACCTCGGCCTGAGTCAGTTCATCGGCATCAAACGGAAAAACCGCTGCCCGCTCCGATAAAAGCTTGGGGATAATAAGATGCGGATGACGCCGTTGGCGCGTATCCATAAATAGCCCCGCGTCGTCCGTGCTTTTTGTCTTTTTGGCCATAGTGTCGAATATCTTACGCGCGGTTGGGAGTGCATGCCACCTACGGCACCCCATTACAACTCGACTTTTCCGTCGCCAACGCCGATCATGCTACACATGAACGCCACGACTGCCAACCTGCGGCGAGTGGTCTATTCAGGAAGGTTAATCTGATTGGCTGCGCAGGATCAAATGACTTTGAGCAGGAGAGCAGGTGATCAGGAGAGCAATTAAAAAAGGCCGGCCTTATTGGCCGGCCCTTTTTTAATAGCGGGGGAGGGATTCGAACCCCCGACCTCCGGGTTATGAGCCCGACGAGCTACCAGGCTGCTCTACCCCGCGATAAATTCGCGCTCATCCTCGTATAGTGGAGGACGCTATTTCTTGCAGGGCAGCCGCTCGCCGATTGACGAGCTACTCCCGATGGGTATCGGGACTCTACCCCGGATTTAATTCAAAACCGCATCGTCACTTCGCAGGCAGCGATTGCGCTGGCTATACATGCGTACTGTTTTGTACGCCAGCCAGATCAACCAGTATCGCATTTGTACAGTGGTTTTGTCAAACGATGGTGCGACGACGAGGATTTGTGATTTGTGATTTTTTTTCTATGGCATGTTTCCCGGAGGTGGGGGGCACCGAGCGGCGGCGTCGCGCGGCGGGTTGACGGGCCTACAACGGCTGGCCAGCTGAGGCTGTGAGAATCGTGGTGGCCAGCTGGTGGCAGGACGGGGTCAGGCCGGCTTTGGCCGACTTGCCAGCATTTCTATGGTGCCGGCGCAGTCGGGGAAAATAACGCCTTCAAGCTCGGCAATTTTTTCGAGCCGACGGGTATGGCGACCTTGTTCGAAGTCGGATCCAAGCCAGGATCGCACGATGCGGCGAACAAGCTCTTCGCCGAGGAGATCGGCGGCCAGGCACAACACATTGGCGTCGTTGTAGCGACGCGAAATTTCAGCAGTGAGTTCATCGTGGCACGTGGCCGCACGTATGCCCGGAACTTTGTTGGCAACAATGGCCATGCCAATGCCGCTGCCGTCAATCAAAATGGCCCGCTGCGCCTCGCCTTTGACGACGGCAATGGCTGCCGGCACGGCATAATCGGGATAGTCGCATGGGCGGGCATCGTGAACGCCAAAATCGAGCAGTTCATGTCCAAGACCCTGAATATGATGCTGCAGCGGAGTTCGTAGATTGAAGCCGCGATGGTCGCAGGCGAGGGCAATTTTCATAGTTCAATACCATCCAGTCGTTGCGCAATTAATGCATGAATCTTTTGTGCAACCTTTCGATAATTCTCGCGGCTGGAGCCTATCGGATCGGTCACATCGCTGTTCGCATCCAGGGTGAAAGTTTTATCCGCCACGGATGGATTCATCTCAAGTATCTCCCTGAGATGCCCTTTGGTCATTGTATAGATGACATCCGCCCGCCGCAACAACTCACCGGTAAGAGGTTGCGAGGCGTGCGTTTCAATATTGGCCCCCAGCTCCGCCGCTGCCGCTATGGCGTCGGCGGTGGCCGGCATTCCTGGAAATGCTCCTGTACCGGCGGAGAGTATGAGCACATGGTGGTCGGCGAGGTCTTGCGGCCGGGTGTGGAGTTTTTTTGCCAAAAACTCCCGTGCGAAACCAGCGGCCATAGGCGAACGGCACGTATTGCCGGAACACACGAACAAAATGGTAAGATCGGCCATGCGGTAAATAATTCGTGCGTCTATGACTCCCGGTCGCACCACCTTGAGTTGATCTTGCTGTACCTGCACCACAGTGGAGGCCTTGCGATAGCGGGTAGGGCCGTCATCCACAATGGCGGCGGCAGTTTCTGAAATGCTTTTGGCGATCGCGTCAACGCAATGAGCTGCAGTGCCTTTGCCGGCACCTAGAATCGCAACTGGATGTTTAACTCGCGACAGCAAAGTCTGGGTGAAGGCATTATCGGGGCAGCGAAGAGCCAACATGCCGTCCTGCGTCATTTCGTCGGCAGTTGCGGCACCAACCAGCGGCGTGAGTTTGCGGCGATCTTCCGGCGAGACGGGCAGTTCGAATGCCACAGGCCCGGGCCAGCATTTGCGCATGAGCCGGACTGCAACCGGTGGTATCTGCCCCAGGAGTCGGTGGGTTGCGGCCGCGTCGGGCAGGTGAACAACCCAGGGTGGTGGAGTCTTGAGGTGTTTAAGCTCCATCGCTTCCTGCACAGCAGTGCGCAGCGAAAGATTGATGGCGATTCCGTAGACGGTTTCAGTGGGGACGACCACGAGCTTGCCGGCGCGGAGTAATTTGCCCGTCTGCACGATGGCTTCATCAAACTCCGCCGGTGACCTGCAGGTGTATAACGCGGCGCTCATGGCAATTCTCTCCGGGGCATCGGGAAAAACGAGTACGTCGCCGGGCGGTCAGCGTTTTTCGGGATAAAAGGTATTGTAAAACAGTGCATGATTTTGCTTCACCCACATTGAAAGTTCTGGCGTGAGCACCTCATTGTAATCTACAGGTACGGGTTCGAGTTTCTGACGAATGCGATGATCGCCATAAATGGTGTGGTAGGCGTCATTTTCCTGGGTAGACTGGTGAATGTTGGCGAAGTCGTGCTCGTAATAGGGCTCTTCAATATACTCATAAACGCGGCGCATTACCTGCTGCGGATTAACGGTGAGGTCTTCAAATCGGACGATGCACAGGTGGCGCAGCACCCCCGTCTGTACCGCTTCGATAAGCCGGCCAACCGCAACGCCGACGGGAGGGCCATTGAGCCAGCGCATCACGCGGTTGTTGACGGTGATCATGTTGAGCGTGCCGGTGACCTCATCGGCATCGGCGCGATCGCGGTTTTTACGAAACAGCTTCTCCATGGAGGCGAGGACTGCGCGTAAATCTCGGATGCACACAATAAACTTCGGGTTAGGATGAAACTGCCTTACCCAATCGTAATAATGAAACCATGAGCGACATTTATCCACGCATACGGGTTTATCGGTTATGCCGTCAAAAAAGCCGTTGAGTCCGGCCTTGCAGTATTGAATAAATCCTTTTTTCATCAGGTCGGGATCCTGGGCTTTAAATTCGGCAAGGTCGGTGTAGTATTTGCGACTTGCGAGCAGCAGATCTATTACGGAACTGGTGGGTGTGCAGTAAAATCTTGGATTCTGTGCCAAGATATTTTGCATGACGGTTGAGCCAGCGCGAGGCAGAGAACTGTTAAATATGATTTTTTTCTGTTGCACGGTCTAATCTCCAGACAAAAGGCATAATCTTGTCGCTAAGGTAGATTACACGATAATACCGCCAGAGCAAGGTAGAAAGCATGCGTGCGAAAAAGTTCTTTTGCGGTCATCAATGACATGGTCGCCTGCAGCCTCTCGCCCGGGTTTAAAACAAGTTGTTCTGGTAGGGGTCATTATTGGGTGGATGGTCCATAATGTTCTGGGCTTCACTCATCAGTTCTCCGATGTCCTTGAACTGGCGGTAAACTGAGGCAAAACGCACATATGCGATGGGATCGGTTGCCCGCAGATATTTCATCACAAGCTCGCCGATAACGGAGCTGGGCACCTCGCGGCTGGGCAGCCGGGCGACTTCTTCCTCCACCGCATCTGCGATTTTAACAATGGCCTCGGCAGGCACCGGTCGCTTGTAGCACGCCTTCTGCACGCCTTCGAGAATAAGTTTGCGATCGAATGGCACACGGGTGCCATCTTTTTTGGCTACTGTAAGGCGAATGGTGTCTTCCACGCGCTCGTAGGTGGTAAACCTGCGGGTGCAATGTTCACAAATACGCCGACGTCGGATGGACTCTCCGCCTTCAACAGGACGGCTGTCTATCACACGGTCTTGATCCATTGAATGGCAATAGGGACAGCGCACAAAACATCCAGAAAACCACAATAACCTATGTGTAGGTTAGTCGTGGCGTGCCGGAGCGTCAAACGCAGCTTGCCGCGGGCCCACGCCCGCGCGCCTTGGCTAGTCCGACTCAATCAGCCCTTTAGTGCAGCCCTGACAGCCTCGGCGATGGCCGCGGCGTCAATGCCAGCCTCGGCAAGCAACTCCGCGGGTGTGCCACAACCGGGCATTTTCTTAACGGCAAGCTTAATGACCACCGGCAGCGGTTGGCTCGAACTGGTGAAGGCATCGAGCACGGCATCACCTAGACCGCCTTCCTCCCAATGATCTTCAACGACGATGAGCTTGCCGGTATCGCTGGCGGCCTTGTGCAGCGTTGCCTTGTCAATCGGCTTGACGGAGTAGAGATCTATCAGCCGCACTGCAATGCCTTCTTTGGCCAAAGCGTCGGCCGCCTTAATGGATTCGTGCAGCGTGATACCGGCGGCAATGATGGTGAGCTTATCGGCGGCTGACTGCCGCAGCGTTTTGCTGCCGCCGATGGCAAATGTTTCGGTTGGGGGATACAAGACGGGGGTTTTCTCGCGGGTGGTTCGCATGTAAGAAATGCCCTTCTGCTGCGCCATCAGCAGGGTGAGCTGTGCGGTTTGGTTGGGATCGCTGGGGTAGAGCACGGTGCTGTCGCATACACAGCGCATCATGGCGAGGTCTTCCAAGGCCATCTGCGAGGGGCCATCCTGACCGATGCTAACGCCCGCGTGAGAGCCAACAAGGCGGATGGTTGCATTGGAAATGGCCGCCATGCGGATCTGGTCGTAAGCGCGGGTAAAAAACGCAGCAAATGTGGAGGCAAACGCCTTCTTACCCAGAACGCCAAAACCAACCGCAGCGCCCAGCAGTTGCTGCTCGGCAATAAACATTTCAAAGAATCGCGCGGGGTGAGCCTTTTTGAATTCATCAGCATGGGTGGAATTTGATACTTCGGCATCGAGGGCTACGGTATCGCCAAAGCGGGTGCCGAGTACGGTCAGGGCATCTCCGTAAGCCTTGCGGGTAGCTTCTTTATTGCCAAGGGCATATTCGGGCATTTCTGCCGATGGATTGTCGGCTGTCACCGCAGGTTTGATGTCCTGCGGTTTTGCAACGGCGATGATTATGTTGGTTGGTGCGCCAAGTTCAACCAGAGCTTTGGCTTCTTCGTCTTTATTGAGCGCTTTGCCATGCCAGTTGTCTTTGTTGGCAAGAAATGAAACACCATGGCCTTTTTCGGTTTTGGCGATGATGCAGGTGGGTTTGTCCTGGGTAATGGCCTGTTGGTACGCGGCATCCACAGCACTGACACTGTGGCCGTCAATTTCAATGGCGTGCCAACCAAAAGCCCTTGCCCTGGCGGCGTAGGCGGCGCTATTCCAACCGAGGTCTGTTTCGCCGCGTTGGCCCAGACGGTTCATATCAATAATGGCAACAAGGTTATTGAGCTTGTAATATGAGGCTTTGTCGAACGCCTCCCAAACAGAGCCTTCGGCCATTTCGCTATCGCCGAGCAGCACCCAGACGCGGTAGGGGAGATTGTCAACATATTTGGCGTTCAGCGCCATGCCCACGCCAATCGGCAGCCCCTGGCCCAGCGAGCCGGTGGCGACATCCACCCACTTGAGAACATGCGGGTTGGGGTGGCCCTGCAGCGGGCTGTGGAATTTGCGAAGCTGCAGCAGTTCATGGTCGCTTACAACGCCGGCAGCCTTGTACATGGAGTACAGCAGCGGGCATGCGTGCCCCTTGCTGAAAATAAGGCGATCATTATTCGGATGGTGAGGTGCTGCCCAATCAAACCGCAGGTACTTGCTCATGAGCACCGCCATTAATTCCGCAGCTGACATGGAAGAGGTCGGGTGGCCCGAACCGGCGGCGGTGGTGCAGCGAATGCTGTCAACGCGCAGTTGACGCGCCAGAGCTTTGACATCAACAGCAGAAGGGGAAGTTGTTTCAGTTACGGTCGTCATCATTTACACTCCAAAAAATACCCAAACCATTAACTTTACTGGACAGCTTGCCAGTTGTCCAAGGCATGCGGAGCGCCAGCCAAACACCAAATGCCAAACAACCGGGGGTGGCATTGCCAGCCTGCGGCAACGCCCTGGTATGGTGCCAAAATGACGTTTGCAAGTCTATTCTTCCAGCGGCGTATGACGCGTTACCGTGCGCGTGGCCAGGGTGCGAATGCGATTGATGGCCGCGAGGTATGCCTTGGCCGAGGCTTCAAGAATGTCGGTGCTGAAGCCGCGGCCCCGCACCTTGCGGTCGGTATGAGTAAGTTCGACGGTGGCCTCCCCTTGGGCTTCACGGCCGCCGGTGACGCTGCGGACCTGATAAGAATCGAGCCTTGCGGAAATTTTTGTCAGCCGCTGAATGGTAGCGAACATGGCGTCAACCGGGCCGTCGCCGGTGGCAGCATCGGTAATTTCCACGCCGCCGGAGTCCACAAGGGTAACGGTGGCGGTGGCAATGCCTCCCGTTCCAGCCATTACTTGAAGCCCTTTGAGGACAAACAGCGGCTGTGTGGATTCGAGTTGTTCTTCCACCAAAGCTTCGAGGTCTTCATCGTAGATTTCCTTCTTTTTATCACAAAGCACCTTGAACTTATCGAAGGCGCGATCAAGGGTTGCTTCATCGAGATTGAGTTCAAGCTCGGCCAACCGCTGCCGAAAAGCATGACGGCCGCTGTGTTTGCCGAGCACCAGCTTGGTTTGCATAAGACCAACATCTTCGGGCGACATGATTTCATAGGTGCGTCGCTCCTTGAGCATGCCATCCTGATGGATGCCGGATTCATGAGCAAATGCATTCTCGCCAACGATAGCCTTGTTACGCTGAACATAGAGTCCGGTGAGCGTGCTTACGAGGCGTGAGCATGGCACCAGCTTGCGGGCGTTAATGCTGGTGGTTACGGGGAAGCTGTCCGGCCGGGTGCGTATGGCCATGATAATTTCTTCAAGAGCGGCATTGCCCGCGCGCTCGCCGATACCGTTGATGGTGCATTCAACCTGGCGTGCGCCGCCTTCAACGGCCGCGAGCGAATTGGCCACCGCCAAGCCCAAATCATCGTGGCAGTGAGCGCTGAAGATGACCTTGTCTGCTCCGGGTACGTTTTTAATGAGATGGGCGAACATATCGCGGTACTCGCGCGGGGTGGCATAGCCTACAGTATCGGGGCAGTTGATGGTGGTGGCCCCCGCGTCTATGGCGGCATGCACCACTTCGGCGAGAAAATCCAGTTCGGTGCGGCTGGCATCTTCGGGCGAAAACTCAACGTCGTCCACAAAGCTTCGGGCGAGTTTTACGTTTTCAACCGTAAGACGAATGATTTCGTCCTTGGCCTTTTTGAGTTTGAAATCACGGTGAATTTTGCTGGTGGCCAAAAAAACATGAATGCGGCCATGCGCTGCATGCTTTACCGCCTCGCCGGCGCGGCGAATGTCTTTTTCGGTACAGCGCGCGAGGCCCGCGATTGTGGCCCTGGTTATTTCGCGAGCGATGGCCGTAACGGCTTCAAAATCGCCGGGGCTTGTAATGGGAAAGCCAGCTTCGATAACGTCCACGCCGAGTTGTTCCAAGGCGCGGGCGATTTCGAGCTTTTCGGGTAAGTTAAGTGAGGCTCCCGGCGATTGCTCCCCGTCGCGGAGCGTGGTGTCAAAAATGCATATCCGTGGTTTGTCAGAGGCGGTTTGTGGTGCTTGCAAGTGGCTCATAATTCAATACTCCAGTTTGACTATTTTAAGCGTAAATAAAAAACCCCGCGAGATTCGCTCGCAGGGTTTTGGTTTGTTTCAAGGTAAATAGGCCCCGAGCGAATGTTACATGGCGTCTGCCAGACCCCGTAGGGCCTGCAGGGACAATAGAACCAGAGCCAGCAGTCGAGAATCGCCTTGGTTGCAGCGGACAGGCTCGGAGTTGAATAATTCACTCTTCATAGGCGTAATAATATCGCTTCTTATTAAATCAGTCAAACTGGTGCAGAGCGGGCGATTTTATCATGTTGATCTCGGGTGGGGTGGGTGGGCGTCGCCTGGCGATGCGAAAAATGCTCTCAAGCCTGCAGAAATCGAGGCGATCCTGGGCCGTCGCTACAACTCTGCAAATGTGGCTCGCTCGACGCCAAGGCGTTTGAGCTCGTCCCTGAGGCCCGGCGCCAGTAGCGCATCAAGTTCCAATCTGCGTTGTGCTACGAGTCGGGTTGTGGCGGCATCAAGACCTTCACTGTGGCCAGGATGCACCATGACCTCGCCGGTGCCCGGAGGCAGATTTGCCAGCAATCGCAGCCAAACTTCCTGCGAAAACGTGCCGGTGTATTGCAGGCCGAAGAACCAGTCGGTTGTATGGATGCCCGCCTCGCCGGCCCGCGTTGCCAGCCGACGGGCCAAATGAGCTGCAACCTTATAACCAAGTGATAGCGATGGATCTTGAGGCAGAGAATATTCGCGGGCGGTCCGAATGGCGGGAATTTTATAATGTTGGGCCAGTCGCAGGATGACAGGTTGCAGCATGGGCAGGTGATGCACATGCTTGTGGCTGTCGAGATGGGTGGGCGTTAGATCGTTGCGCAACGCGAAGTCAATCTGATTGCTCCATTCTCGCTCCACCTCGGTTACCGCCCGGCGCTTGATCAACAGTCTCGCAACCAGTTTGCCCACCGTCGGCGGAAAGCGATTGCCGCTGTCTACGATGGCCGTGAGATTTTTAGACAATGGCGTGCCCTGTGTAAGGCAAAGGTGCATTCCAACGCCAAGGGTGGGCGCATCAAACGCCAAACCAACGGCACGGTGCGCATCGGGCATGCCTGCCATGAGGGTTGTGCTCGTCAGAACGCCTTGTTGGTGGGCGCGGAGAATACCGTCGGTAACTCCTACCGAAAAGCCAAAGTCGTCCGCATTGATGATCAGCCGTCTCATTAATTCAGAGAATATACCGCCGCGTTCGTTATCGCCAACTTTTGTGGTTACCGCAGGGGCCGGTAAATACGAACACGAAGCAGTTTATGTCCCCAGAGGCGAGCCGAGTAAAAGTTTGGCTGCAGAACATCAAGCCGATATCCGCGGATGGCTCCGCCGCGGTCGAGCACGGGCACCGGTCGCTGATGATCGTAGCCGGGCACTTTCACGAGTGAGCCGAAGGGAATTAATCGTGTATCGGCGGCAACGAGATGTCCATCGTTGGTACGGACGCTTGCGCCGGAGGCGGTGGTGGTGCCGTTGTAGGGCCAGCAGCAACGACGGTCGGGTGCGTAGCCGGTTACGCGAAGAAGCAGTGTTTTTGAATATTCATAGCGTCTGCCATGAACCCAGATGATGGCTGGTTGGTGTCTATGGGCCAGAAGTTTATTAAGAGCGGCTTTGCGAGCCTTCGCAGCCTGTTTCGTTTCCTGTTCTCGGCGAATGACCGCCGCTTTTTTCCAGGCAGCTTGCGTGGCGGCCTGCTCAATGAAATGCGGCGGTGACGAGTAAGTTGCGGCTGCAGGGGCTACGCGACTGATCAGATTGGACGGTTCAGCCGGCGGGATTGGTACGACGGCGGCCGGAGCGTAGGCCGATGAAGTTGTAACCGCCATCAGGCTGGCAACATGCCCCATCCGCCAGAAGATGGCAATGGTGGCAGGCCCGATCACCAACAGCACAAAGAGTACTGCAAGTTCCCATGTTTCAGCTTTTGGCTCATCGCGTCGCTGATGCATTATGCGTTGCTCCAGTGTACTTCAACTGGTGCAACATCCGTGTCGCATGAGCCACCTGCATCCCGCGGTGGCAACAGTAAAATCAAGTTCCGGCCATGTTTTCGCAGACCTGGGTAAGGCGGCCATGACTGGGGCGTACTCCGCATTCCTTGGTGCTGGTTGCCAGGCACGAAGATGCCACACCAGCCATTGCGGCCGTTGCTACGCTACCGAGAGGGCCTTGCGGAAACCTCGCTACCAAACCTCACCCTTATGGTCGCTTGGCTGCCAACGTTAAGAAGTGCAAGCCAAGTACCGCTGCGCGATTCAAGGGAATCGCACAAGTGTGTTGGTGTGACTGAACTTAAGGCTCATCGCCACATCCATTCACACTTACACGCTGGAGAAGTATTGTGGCACATTGGTCGCGGCAAAGCCAGCATAAAACGTTAATTCTTGCCAGATATTCAGTATTACGTATAAAATGGTGTTTAATGGGTATTTTTAAGTGTATAATTTACATATAGGGATTTTATAGGTTGATATTAGGAATTTCTTTTTCAATTATTATCATGGAGGCTTGGATGCGGGCACTAAGCTCTGGGGTAAGCACTTGGTTCCCATAACGTATGTCGTAGAAATAGGTTACCAGGGTACGTGCTTCATTTCGCACAGTCTGAGGCAGATGGTTGATTTGGGATACAAACTCCAGCGGCGTGTGGGCAGGATCACGATTCACTCCGCGTTTGGCCAAGAGGCGCACCAGCCGGTCAAAAAATGAAAGCTCGCGCGCCAGCTTGCGCTGGGTTTTCGCGTCTAGTCCTCGAACCATCTTGGCGACCACGCTTGTGCGTCGCCAATGCCATGT
>JABEVB010000101.1 GCA_013044165.1 Phycisphaerales bacterium | reverse complement strand
TCTAAGGGACCCCATGTTTTTCCGTAAACCATCGAGCCGAATGGTTATGGTGTTGCTTTATGGTTGTCAGGCCGTGCTCGATAACCCGGCAGCCAACGCTGCTTCGGCATTGCACAATAAAACCACGCTTTTAAAAGCGCTGAACTTTTGGAAACACATCAACCCTGTCCTCAGCACATACTTGAATGCTCGTCCCAATGATGAGAAGGCTCGAAGTTATTATGCGCGTATCGCCTGCGAACTCCATCATTGGAACACGGCCAATCTTGAATTCAGCCAACTGGGAGATCACGCCCGCGTGACAGCATTCGGTGGGCGCAAGGCGTATCTCCGGCTAAAAGCACAAGCTTCGCAGCACTCTGGACAATAGCCAGGGGCAAGCAGCGGTTTCTCGCGGCTCCTGCTTGCACATTTGGAGTCTGTCCAAGCGATCCTTGCTACGGGGTTGGTAGAGACATGTAGAGGATAAGGCTCGATTATTCAACTGAGTCAACCCGACCCTTGTACTCGTCGCTCGATTTCCGCAAGTTGCGGAGGGTTTTCGGTACTGGTCTCGTCTTGCCTGGATGCGGTTTTGCCTCCCGAGGACCTCTTGGCGAATACCTACCCTCATCCTTTTATTAACGCGACTTACGATGGTGCCGAGGCGTTTAAATTCGCCTGCATAGACGACCCAATGACGGCAAGTGACAGACTCGTTACGGTGTGCCGCAGAATCGTCAGCACCAGCGAGCCCATACGTGAGGGGACAGGCTCTATACCTCGGCGAGATCAGTGTGTTGGCCGCGTTGCAGGGGCATTTGCAGACCCGGTGAATCCCGCAAGTAGGGGCGGTTTGTGGTGGAAACTTTCGGCCTGATTTGCAAAATAATGCGGTTTTTGGGGCCGAAGTGCGAAGGTT
Source organism: Phycisphaerales bacterium (assembly GCA_013044165.1). GTDB lineage: Bacteria > Planctomycetota > Phycisphaerae > WQYP01 > WQYP01 > JABEVB01. Next base: position 9,141 of record JABEVB010000101.1, on the reverse strand, counting down.
GGGTTACGGCTGTGGTTGCATATGTGTCAGTGCGCTGGTGGCTTCCTGAAAGCTGCTTTGTGCGGCTCCGTCGTGCGCGTCGGCATGGTCGTAAGCCGCATCGTTAAGGTGCATGCACACGAGCATCAACGAACCAATCGAATTGCCGAATAAAGCGTTGCCCGGTACCGGTTCTGAAGCTTTCAGGCAGTAAGTAGCCCATTGGGCCGGGTCGGCTGTGAGTTGAGGCACGAGCGGCCCGGTGATGGCGGCCAAGTTGTTGATAGCCGGTGCTGCGACAGCAAAGTTTATCCACGCGTCGGTAGAGGTCGCCAGACCCAGCTCCGACGCATACTCTCCAGCCAGGGCTTGCTCCAACTGGTCGCGCAGCAGTCTCGTCGCAGCCGGCGACAGTTGCCAGCCACCCCAGGCATTGAGTTGTGCCAGTGGCGTGATGCCCCCCGGTGATTCAATGGCGGCCATATTGCGCGTCGCCTGAAATACGGCCAGTTCCCGGGTAAGTTGATATTCGTCGTGGCGCGGATCAAACCGCGGCGAGGCCAGTGAATTGATTAAGTCCTGCTGGGTCTTGAAAAACAGCTTGATGAACGCGTCGTAATGCCCGGCACTTAGTCTGCGTATCATGGCGTCGGGCGTTGATTGCGGCATGGCGCGGCGGATCTGGCTTAGCAGATATAAGCCGCCTTTAAAGGCGTCAAAATTGCGCGATGCATCGCTTACGCTGTCTGGGGCCATTCCGATGTGCTTTGCCCATCGGGCGATGTTGCGTTGTACGCCGCCTTCTGGTTTGGGTTTGTAGATGAGCGCCTCAGTCTGTTCGGCGGGCATGTCGGCGATACGTTGTAAGTTGCCCGCAATCACGCCGAGTTTCATCGTGCCCTGCTGCACTGAACGCCGATCGTACTGGTCCTGCAGCAGAATCATTGTTTGATCGAACGAACTTTCGCCGGCTTTTTTGACCCGCGACCAAGCCAGCTTTAGAGCTGGCTTTGGATGCTCCGCAGCGGCGGCGGCAAAGGCGTTGTACGCGGCAACGAGATGCAGCAAGGCGGCTATTTGCGATCGCGCGGCTTGTCGGGTGTCGGCGCTGCTGAGTTGTTCAATGGCTTCATGCAGCCGGCGACCGAGCACCATGCGCGATCCCGATGGCAGTGCGGATTGCGCCACCGCATGAAGCGAATGGACGATTTCGGTGATGTCGCGCAGACGACGAATACCGGCACTGCGGGTTCGCTCATCCTTAAAAAGCGCAAGCCCAATCCATAGCTGTCGGCTTATTTTGCTTTGGCTCTCGGCTCCTAAAATAGAACTTGCCTGCAGGCGTTTGGCCAGTGAAAGGCAATGGAGCATCAGGCTGTAATAATTTTGAATGGCGGGATTATCAGGCTGGTTGTTTGATTGCTGTTGCAATTGCATCAGCACCTGCTTGAGCGCCGTGCGAATGTCGGGCATTATGTTGGCCCCCTGCACTGCGGCAATGGTCAGGGCAAACGGAGGCAGGTGCCGCCGTACCCTGAACACCGCATGGGTGGTTACCCTGTGCAGGGGCCAGATCACCGGTGGCTTGGGTGCAGCCAGAGCGGCCAGCGCCAGGGGCTGCAACGGCGCGAGTACTTGATTGGTATAGGTGTTCAGCAATCCAAAGCTACGAATTTTTTTTGCCGCATCTTTTCCGGCCTTGATAAATGCAGTAAGCAAGGCATTGTCGGCATCGCCGGAGGCCAGCGTCTTGATCGTCCAATCGTCAAACCCCTTCATGCCGGTCGCAAGCTCGTCGGCACGATTCATAAGGGTGGCTCGCAAGTAGGCATAGTGCGTAAGCAGCGCGGACTTAAATAAGTTGCGCAGAATAATGCGATAGGTTACCTGCACCGCTGGAACGGAAAGTTTACTGTCTTCGCCGGCAGGAATCAGCAGCATTCGTACGGCCAGAGAGTCGTCGAGATGGTTGATTGCATCACGAATCCGGTCTGTTTGATTCGTGGAACTGTCGGCGAGCGCCGGCCGAATGGCCGGCAACAGAAGTGCCACAGCTATGGCTGCGGCGGCGATCGCCCGAACCCTGCCTCGGCACAACGTGAACCTGCAGCTTGCTGTCATGCGTCGGAATATCATTCGTATGCATCTCCAATGAATGCGAGTCGTGTTCTGTGGTTTACCGCAGGCTGGGCCGACGATAAAGTTCGTCCAGCTTATCAACCATCACTTGGGCGTCAAATTGGGAGCGGCAAAGTTCCCGTCCCTTTGCCGCCAATGTGGCTCGTAAGGCTGCATCGTCGGCCAGGGCGGCAATAGCTTTGCCCAAAGCATTTACATCTCCGGGCCGCACCAGCAGGCCGGTTTCGTGATTGCGACACACCTCGGCGGCACCATCACAGTCGTAAGCTATTACCGCGACGCCAGAGAGCAGGGCTTGTGGCAATGCCCGTGGCAGGCCCTCGCGATAGCTTGGATGTGCGAGAATATCCATGGCGGGCAAAACGCCCGGCACATCAGCCGGCGGTATGAGTCCGGTAAACGTAAAGTGCCCCGTAAGGCCATCCGAGGCGATGGTCTGCTCGAGGCGCGATCTAAATACTCCATCGCCGATCCACAAAAAATGCAGTTGGGGATTGTCGGCGATAAGTTGGCCGGCCATTTTCAAAATATCATCATGGCCCTTGAGCGGCTGGAGCCGCGCCAACGTGCCAACCACAATGCGGTCTTGCGGTATGCCAAGCGCGTGCCGCGCCGTGGCTCGATCGCGTGGCGGATGTAAAAATGGGGCGACATCCATGCCGCTGTAAATGGTGCTGTATTGCCGTGGCTCGCCTATGCCTGCCGCAAGGGCCTGGCGGGTCATGGCGTCGGCAACGCAAACGATGTAGTCGCAGCGCCGGGCGGCATAGCGCTCGAGCGCGATCCACAGCTTGTTGATGGGTGCCGACTGATAGGGATGAAACGCCAGCCCATGAATGGTATGCACAATAAGTCCTGCACCCACGCGGGCGGCGGCGGCGCGTCCGATGATGCCCGCCTTGCTTGAATGTGTATGTACAACATCAGGCTTAAGCTCGGAGAACAGCTTCTTAAGCGCACGATATGCCGAAAAGTCGTCCACTGGATGCGGATTTCGCACCATGCTGGGCAGATGAACCACCCGGTAACCGCCGGCGGCGGCACGGGCTTCGAGCGAGCCTTCGGGGCCAAGGCTGGGGCCTGTTATCAAAGTAACTTCATGGCCGCGCTGGTGAAGTCCTTCGCATGTGAGCAGCGTATTTTCTTGAGCGCCGCCGACGATCAGCCGTGTAATCAGGTGCACAATTTTCAAACCAGCGCTCCGAAAGCACGGTGTCAAAAGCGAATCCACTGAAGGCACAACCCCTGGGCCGGGGCGCAGGGGCCGGCTTGGCTGCGGTCTTTGCTTTGGAGGATTCGGGGGATGCAATCGCTTGGCCAATGTCCACGACCGACTTCAACAACGGTGCCCACCATGTTGCGCACCATATGGTACAAAAAGCCGCTGCCTTCCACGCTGAAGATCATTATCGGCCCGCGCTGGCCGATGTCGCAATGGTAAATGTGTCGTACGGTGCTAAGGCGGTCTTCTGTGCGGCTGGAGAAGGCCATAAAATCGTGTCCGCCCAGGAATTGCCGACACGCCTGGCGCATTGGCTCAATCTGCAGCGGATGCCAGTAATGGTAGACGTAATGACGCTGAAAAACGGGCCGGTCGCGCTGATTCCAAATGAGGTACCGGTAGCGCTTGCATGTGGCGCGGGACACATCAAACTCGGCGGAGCACGGCTCCAACTGCCGAATGCTTATGTCGGCCGGTAATCGGCTGTTGATGGCCATGCGCAGTCGCTGGGGTTCAAGGTCACAGGTGGTTTCCATAACGGCAACCTGCCCGCGGGCGTGTACGCCGGTGTCGGTGCGCGAGGAGCCGGCCACCGTTACCGGATGGCTTACAATGGCTCCAGCCGCGAGTTCAATGGTGCGTTGCACAGTGGGTACGGGATCGGGCTGGCGTTGCCACCCGCAGTAAGCGGCCCCATCATAAGCGATTGTAAGTTTATATCGCATGGCCGCCTGAATAACCTGCTCCGGAAGGCGGGTCAAGTGGTTGCAGTCAAAGGATGGTTGTTAGAGGCCCGCTTCGGACGTACGGGTTATCTGAGGCTTAAAGACGGCAAGTCTTTTGGGAGGGTTAACTTTAGCAGGTGATTTTTGAGACGTCGCCATGTGGTGGTGCGGCATCATTCCGCATTTGGCCCACCACAAGCCCGGTAAACCGCCTGCATAAGGCATTACAGGCCGTAGTGTTTGGCGCTCCAGCCTTTGATACGTCCGCGACTGGGTTTGCGACCCTTGTTGGCCGATCGGGAAGCCCAGCGAAGCTTATGATTTCGTTTTCTACGTGCCATATGTCACCTGCCTGCATAAAATTCACAGTCAATTCAAGACCAGCAATAATAGCCAAAAAGTGGCAAAAATGCAAAGGCCACCGCCTAAACGCAAAATTGTTGTGTGAGGGGGCGAAAACATCATGCAAATAAGCCCGGGCGGCTCTGGTCGGCAGGGTGATGGAGCGGTTCAACATGAGACCGAGGTGTCCGCGCCGTACCGCTTTTAATTTAAACGGAGAATCGCATCGGCTAAGGGCTTGAGTGTTGGCTCATTGTGGCTTGTGGGCCAGGCACGCACTCTTGAGCGAACAATCAATGGCCGTTAGAGTACGGTATTCAGCAGGCTCGGGAGCGCCCGGTAGCCGAGGTAACTGGTTCAGCGAGAGTGTTTTTCATGACAGGCAAATGGCTCGGCGGCTTGGCAAAGCGCACAGTGGCATTGACGGCATTGACTTCGCTGGCTGCGGGTGCACTGACAGCAAAGCCTGTGTCCGCGGTCCCGGTTCGGCCCAACCCATGGGCCAATCCGGACCCGGCTCATTTAATGTTTGAAAATAAGATTGAGCCGGGCATGACCGGCTATGGTCTTACCGTAATGCACGGCGACGCCATCGAGAAGTTTTATGTGCGCGTTGTAGACGTCATGAAGAACTTCGGGCCTGACATGAACGTTATCCTCGTGCGATGCCACGGCTTGGGGCTGCGGCACAGCGGCATTATAGAGGGCATGAGCGGCTCGCCGGTTTTCATCAATGGCAAACTGATTGGCGCTATTGCCTATGGCTGGAGTTACTCCAAAGACCCCCTCGGTGGCGTGCAACCCATCCGGCAGATGCTCGGCATTCCGTTGCCGTCGTCTGGCAAGCACGCAGCCGCAGGTGCTGGAGCCGGTGGCGCTGCCGCGGGGCCTGCAATAAATAATAACTCGGCTTTTGGCGGCGACCCTGCGGCGATTTCCATGCTGCGGCATGCCTTGCGGCACAACACGCCGGGCTGGGGGGCTTTGGCCCGATGCGTGCTGCAGCGGTCGAGTGTGATGATGCCTCATGCGATAACCGCACAAACCGGGTCTGGCCGCCTGGTACCGCTGGCCAGTCCGCTCATGGCCGGTGGTGCGTCACCGGAGGTTGTTCGATATTTACAGCAGGCATACGCGGGCGGCGATTTAACGCCCATGGCCGCCGGTGGGGCGGGTGGGGGCGGTCCAAACGGACAACTCGGTGGCTGGGGTGAGCTGAGGCCCGGTGCCGTTAAGCTTACGCCCGGCGCGGCGATTTCTGTTCCTTTAATGTCCGGCGATTTGGATTTGGCGGCCATTGGTACGGTAACCGATATTTTCCACGGACACCTGTATGCGTTCGGGCATCGCTTTTTCGCCCAGGGGCCGACGAGTCTGCCGATTGCCACCGCTTCATTTACACCATTGTTCCGGGCGTTAAAACCTCGTTTAAACTTGGTGCAACTGACCAAATAAAGGGTCGCCTGCTGATGGATCAGGCCACCGGCATTGTAGGGCAGATTGGCAAGCCGGTTGTATCCGTTCCGGTGACCATTTCGGTTCATAGCCGCAGCGATGCACAGCTCAATCAAACCTTTCACTATCAGTTATATCCCAACTTTAATGCGACGCTGCAGTCGGCTGTTTCGGCTCTGTTGGCGGCAACCACGGCGCACCGCAAACTCGGCAATCATTACACAGTTCATGTTGTCGGCGATCTGAACTTTACCGCAGGAACCATCCCGGTGGATGAGGTGTTCGGCAACCCGCGTTTTAAACCTGATGAGATTATGCTGCCCTTGGCGGTTATGCTTGGCAATCCATTTCATCGCGCTAAGCTCACCGGCATACGGCTGCATGTCACCATCAGCCGACAGGATACCAACGCGCAAATCCTTTCGGTAAAAGTTAATCGCCGAATTGTTGCTCCCGGCGACAGCATTACCGCAACGGTAACTTTACTTTTGTACGGCGGATCACAAAAAACGATCGTGCTGCCATTACGCATTCCCGCCGGCACGCCCGATGGCTCGTATCACTTGATGGTAGGCTCTGCCGACCTGGCGTTGACTGACGCCACCCGCTTTTTTCCGGAAAGCTTTAATCCGCAAAATCAGCATGAACTGGTGAACTCGGTGCGTAAGATATTAAGCTTCAAACCCAATCGCCTGTATGCCAGCCTCATTCTTAATCCTGCGGGCGTAGCCACCAGTGCGGTGCAACTTCCCGACTTGCCCCCCAGCCGCGTGGCGCTGCTGGCGCTGAATCAGTCGTCAAATTCGGCTCCGCTGTACAACAATGTTATGGTCAGTGCCCCGGCCGAGGCGGTTGTTGGCAATGGTGGTGCCATCGTCCACATCGTTGTCCGGCGTCGTGCCGATAGCCGCTACTTAAGCCTTAAGCCTGGCTTGCCTCCGGAGCCGCCGCCCGTTAACTGATGCTTTTGTCGGGTCGCTGGTTTGTACAAACGCTGCGTCGCATGCCTGCAGCCATGCACGCTTAAAATGAAAGGTATACCTGTATGATCTCACGAGTCCTTCCCATGGTACGCAAGACCGCCAGGTGCTTAACCGGCCTTGGAATCGCTGCGTGTGCTGCAATTTTGGCAACTCCGCAAGCCCAGGCGGTGCACCCGGCACATTGGTCGTACCGCACCGAGGCCCAGTATTCCACCGGAACATTTGATGGCACGGTGGTGAATAACTACGGTCAGCTTATGCTGGGGCACCCGGTAAACTCACTGCTGCCGGACGGGAAATTTACTTTCGTTAACGCCATGGTGCATGGTTTGCATGGTGGCATTTATTTTGGCACCTCTCCCGACGGCAAGGTTTACCGCCTTACGGGAGGCAAGGTGACGGCAATTTATTCGCCCAAGGGCGCCGCGGTACAAGTGCTGGCGATGGCGATCAATAAACAGGGGCAGGTTCTGGCTGGCATAAACGCCGACGGCAAAGGTGAACTTGTTAAGTTGGTACCGCAGGCGGGGGGAGGCTTTGCGCACAAAAAAATATTCAGCAGTTCGGTGGTGCGGTACATCTGGTGCATTTTGCCCATGGCCGATGGAAGCATTTATTTCGGCACCGGACCGGACGGCGCGGTTTGGCGCTGCAACCCCAAGGGGGCAGCCAAAGCCATTTTGCACACCGGTGAGCACAATGTGATGGCCCTGCTCAATGCCGGGGGCGGTCATATTATTGCCGCCACAGATGGCGCAGGTTTGGTGATGCGCTACAGCGAAAAACTCAAAAAGGCCCGCGTGCTGCTCGCCGCCAATAATGCGGAAGTTGACGCCCTTGCGATAGACGAGCAAGGCGACATCTTCGCCGCGACGGCATCGCCGGTGCTGGCGCAAAGCGGCGGCGGTGCATTTAAGCCACAAGGCACCTCGAATGGTCGCCCTGTTGCGGTAATGGATGAATCCGGCATGGCCGGCGCTCAAAGACAGGCAGGCAAACCTGCACCGGGCAAACCGGTCGCCAGGCAGCATGTGGTAAAGATGCTGCTCGCCGGCCCGCGGCCACTGCCATTTCCGCATACCGGTCATGTTAAGAGCAACGCGGTTTATCAGATTGAGCCGAACGGCCGAACCAGTGTGCTGTTGCACGTGCCTGATATGGTGTTGAGTATGCTGTACAGCCATCATCATCTGTTGCTGGGTTTAAGCGGTCATGGCCGGGTCGTGTCATACGATCCGATCACGCAAAGCCGCAGCATGGTGGTGTTCAGCCATAGCTGCCACGACATTATGTGCTCGGCCATGGGCCGCCACGGTCGTGTGTATTTCGGCACGGCTAACGGTGGGCAGATATTTCGGATGGAACCTGGTTTTGCGCCGACTGGCGCCTATACCAGCAAAGTGCTGGATGCCGCGTTGCCGGCGATTTGGGGCAGCGCGCATGTAGATGCCCATTTGCCCGCCGGGGCGAGTGTGTTTATTCGCACGCGCAGTGGCAATGTGAAGAATGTGCAGCAGTTGGGGCGATTTTGGAGTTCGTGGTCGGCCCCGATGCCTGCCAACAGCTATCGCACCATTTCGAGTCCTGCAGGGCGTTATCTGCAGTTTCGCATTACGCTGATGTCGGGCAAAGCCAAGGCGTCGCCTGTGGTAGAGTCTGCCCGTGTCAACTATCAACAACTCAATGTGCCACCCGTCATAGACAGCATTACCGCCACCAAAATGGCGGGTAAGCCGATGTACAGCATTAAATGGTCGGCTTCTGACCCAAATGGCGACAAGCTGAGCTACCACTTGGAATACAAGCAGCAGGGAATTCCGGTTTGGATTCGTATGCACGCCTCGCCCGATAATTCTCCGTATGCTTGGAATATCAGTGGGTTGCCGGAGGGGCGGTATCGCATAAAGCTCATTGCCGATGACGCAGCCGACAACGCGCCGCAGACGGCGCTGCGCGTGGCCCGCGAGACCCGTTACATTCTTGTGGATACACAATCGCCCCAGATTGCCCAGCTCAAGGCCACGGTCAAGGCTGATGGTCGGGTGCAGGTTATCGGCGTAGCGTCCGACAGCGGCTCGGCAATTGTTGCGGTGGCCATACAGGTGGACTCGCAAAAGCACTGGCAGCCGGCACAGGCTTCGGATAAGATGTTCGATTCGCCGCTGGAAGGGTTTAAGGCCCTTACCGCCCGGTTGAAGCCGGGGCCGCACCGAATTGTGGTTCGCGCCACCGATTCGCAGGGCAACAGCGGCTATGCGTCTGTTTTGGCGACTGTACGATAGCTGCCGCAAGGCGC
>JABEVB010000100.1 GCA_013044165.1 Phycisphaerales bacterium | reverse complement strand
CTTTGCGGCTGTGCAGGGCGATGCTGCCATTGTGGTCGCTCGCGCCAGATTTTCTCACTGGAGAATAAGAGTGAAGTCTTTTATATCCTCAATTACCTCCGCTCGCTTTCATAAGGTCACACAGACACTGCTGGCCATTCTGGGTTTCGTAGCCATAGCCAGTTTCGGCGATCAAGTTGTGGCCCACCCGACTGTTGTGCCCGTGGGAGGTGGCTCTTATGCATCTTACCCGCCGAGTTCTGCCGGACCAGGTGCACAGCGCATGCTGAGATGGCGGTTTCCGCTGGTACAGCCAACGCATAAAGCTATTCCCACCAATAAATATTGGACGTGGCTGCTCCGCGGCAAGGCCTCCGGCAATTTGTGGAGTTACCCTTGGCGCGTGGATCCAACCAATCAAGGCATTAATCTCTTTTTTCCAAAGCATTCCAACGCCAACGGCACCGATTCTGTCTGCAACGCGCCGCTGCAGGTAAGCGAGCAAGGGTTTGCCGACAGTGGCGTACAAGTAAAGCGCTGGGGCGACTGGACTCTTACGTTTAGGCTGGTGCAGCAATCACAAAAATATCTCGATGTAACGCTGGGCGAAGGAATGCCGCTCGTGTGGGTACAGCCGCACGGGGCTTCGCTGGCAGTTACCGCCGACAATAACGCGGTGTTTCTGCGACCCGATGGAAACGTTGCGAGTTTTCCCTATTATCGGCGTAGCCTTATCATTCGCGTGGCCAATCGTATGTATGGCATTTATTTGCCCCCCAATTCGGTCACTGCCCGGTCCGCCACTAACCACACACGACTGAATATCTCCGAGAGCAGCCCCACTCCATTTGCGGCCATCGCCCCACTCAACACGCGGCGCGATCTGGCGTTCTTTCGTCCCGTGGCGGCATCACTGCCGATTGGCAGTCATTACGACTGGTCTTACGATGCTGCCAGCGGCAATGTGACCACGACGTGGCATGTGCTCACGAAGGCCCTTGTAACCAACAGCCCGCCATTGGTGGCGCAAAGCTGGCTGCCGCACCAATGGATGCAGGCGCATTACACGCTCAACCTTAATGGACCTTCGTACTTTTCACCTCGCGGGCCGCTTAAAACCTGTATTGGCAATAATTTTGAACTCTCATGGCGCTTTGACGGGTTCCTGCCATTTCTGCCAGCTCCGGGAACCTCTGGTAAGGCCACCGGTTTTAATCCAGCGGTCATGAAGGCTTTGCTGGCACATTGCGCCAACAACCCCAGCTATGGTGATGATACATATTGGGGCGGCAAAGATTTATTGCGATTTGCCCAATACATGACAATGGCCCACGAATTGGGCAATCCCCTTTACAACAAGCTCAGGCATGAAGCAAGCCACGCCTTGGGCGATTGGCTTACCTACTCCCCGGGCGAAGCGGCCCATTACTTTGCATGGTATAAGAATTGGCATGCCTTGGTAGGCTTTAAGGACAGCTACGACTCGGCAAAGTTCAACGATCAGCATTTTCATTACGGCTACTTCACCTACAGCACCGCCCTGCTGGCCATGCAGGACCCCGGCTTCCTCAAGAAATTCGGCCCCATGATCACTCTGGTGGCAAAGGAATACGCCAACTGGAACCGCAAGGATAATCGCTTCCCGCTCCTGCGTACCTTTGACGTGTGGGCAGGCCATTCCTGGGCGGGTGGCCTTGGCTCACCGGGTGGAGAAAATCAGGAATCGAGTTCAGAGGCCATGCAGTCGTGGATAGGGCTGTACCTGCTGGGCATGATGTTAGACAACAAGCACATGGAAGCAACCGGAGCGATGGGCTATGCCATAGAATCGCGTGCCGCGCTTGATTACTGGTTTAATCAGCCGGGCAATTTATTTCCCCCGCAATACAAGCATCCCATATTGGGCATGGTGTGGTCGGGCGGCGGAGTATGGGGAACCTATTTCAGCGGTGACCCTGCCTGGATTTATGGCATTCAGTGTTTGCCCCAATCGCCTGGGCTGGATTATCTGGTGCGCTATCGCCGCTTCGCCAGAGCGCTTTTTCATCACATGCTCGCTATTCAAAAGGCGAAGACCGGCACCGATGACCTGTCCAAGATGGGCGACCTGGGAAATGTACTGCTGGCTCAAGCTTCGCAGGCGGATCCCGCCTGGGCCATTCAACAGTTTAATCGGTTGTGGGCCGCTGACAGCCCAATCGTTCACGACAACATGGAAGCCGGCGTCACCTATTACGATGCTCACACATACCACGAACTTGGCCATCGCCTGTGGCAGGTGCATTTCTCTCTGGGCACGGCGGCCGCCTACTTTAATCAGACAACTAAGTTGACCAGCTATCTCGCCTATAATCCTTACCTGTATCCCTTGGTAATTACCGCAAAACAGGCCAAGAAAACGCTCGGCTGCTTTGTGGCGCTGCCCCGGCGGTTGGTAGTACTGCACCATCTGCAGCCGCTGTCCGCGTCTGCGGCCATACAAGCCACCCTGCCCGCAGAATCGGCAACCCATGTGGTACGCAACCTGCAAAAGCTTTTTGTGGTTTTTGCAAAGTCCGTACAGCTAAGATCACTTCAGGGAGTAACGCTTACCGGCCCAGACACTCCCTCCATCAGCCTTTCGCTGGTTCATCACCAGCGTGTGCTCGTATGCACACTGGGAGGTTTGCTGCAGCCTGACGCGAGTTATACGCTCACGGTGCCATCCGGTGTTAAAACAACTTCGGGAAACACTCTCTTGACCTCGACAAAGGCGATTCATTTTACCATGGCCGCTGAACCGCTGCTGCGTCTGGTGCGTAGCATTCCGCGTAATAATGCATCGCGCGTTGCATCGGCAGTGGCTATCAAACTGCAATTCAATGATCCGATCAGGGCTACGTCGCTGGCGGCAATTCACTTTGTTGGCCCAAACGCCGTGGCCGCTAAGTGCCAGCCTTTCCAACACGGGTTTGGCGTGCTGGTTAAGCCATTGCAAGCACTACAGACCGATACAACCTACACACTAGCCATCGGCCCGACGGTCTCATCCATAGGCGGACATTTCTTTAAGCATCAACATTTAATCGTTTTCAGCACGCGACCGGCGTCATGCCCGCCGAACGTATATACCGAATCGTATGTCGGCCACGGCGTAAACACCGATGGTACCGTTCAGGTAGACCTGCGCAATAAGGAACATCCACACTCTGGCATGTACGCCATCAAAATAACCGGCGGAGCCAAAGGTGGATCAGCCTATTTTTTTAACGGCAGCAGTGATCATGGCGATGGCTATAAACCTGTCAACCTCACTGGATATAAATACCTGCAGTTTTATATCTGCGGAGACACCCATGCCGTCTGGTTCAAGATCGGGCACCCGGTGTTTGATGGGGCATTTTTTCAAACACATCTAACAGGAATTGCCACGCACTATAAGCGAATGCAGCTACCGGTACCGAAACCCAAAGGGCACATTGGCACACTGTTTGTCATAAGTATTAAGCCTGACAAAACGATTTATCTCGACGACATGCGCTTTATTAAAAACTAAACTGCCTCGGCCCACATGCAACCAGTGATGTGCCTACCGCCAAAGCCATCTCGATCAATGGGACGGGGAGCGGAGATGACGGGCTACGCGCAGACTGGTTTAAACGTTAAACTTCAAATGATAGAAAATCGCCTCGCATGGAGCTTCAGGTTCAATGGATAACGCCACGCAATGCCAGCACATTACCTCCGCCGCGCCTGCTCGACTCTGGCTGGTGCGGCATGGGCAGACCGATTGGAATGCACAGCGGCGGATACAGGGCCACACCCCGACGGAGCTTAACGAAATTGGCCGCCAACAGGCCGCCAAGCTGGCACTTTGGTTTGGGCGAAGGCCGTTTCAGGCCATTTGGTCAAGCGATCTGCCACGAGCCAGACAAACCGCCGAACCGATCGCCGCAGCGCTGGGCTTAACCGTTTGCACGACACCTTTGCTACGCGAGCGGCATCTCGGGCCTTACGAGGGCAAAACATGGAATGAAGTCAGCGCCATGCGCATCGGCCTGAACGGCCCCCAACAGGGCGACCTCGCCGACTGGACTGGCGTTCCTCACGTGGAAAGCGATCAAGCATTGTGGCACCGCATCCGTGATTGCCTCTCGGATATATCGCAGCAACATGCCAATCAGGATGTGCTGATCATCACGCACGGCGGCGTAATCAAGCATTCGGTATGGCACATTCTGGGTTTGCCGGTGGGTGCGCCGCGGCGATTTCCATTGGCAAATGGCATCACAGCGGTGGTGCAGCGACGATCAGATGGATTTTACCTTTTGAGCTTGTTTGATACGGCGCTCATTGATGGCGACGCAGCCGCCACCGATACGGCCAGCGCAATTGCCTCGCCATCGGCCTAAGTAGACAGGCTAAGCCGGGCTTTTCAACTCTTGCCGGCAGCCCGCCGCGCCAAGGCTCGCAACTGATAGGTTAAAAGCAGTGATGCCAACACCGCCGATGCAAACAGGTAAATGCCGATCTGCGGGCGAGCCTCAAGCGCCCCACCCGATTTTGCAATCACGACAATGATCGCCACCACAAATACATCGAGCATGGACCAGCGGCCAAGCACTTCCAGCCAAAATAGCAAACGCATTCTCCGCCGGTTGGAAAACTTTACAAACCAGAGTACAAATAACGTTACAACTTTTCCAAACGGAAAGAGAATCGAAAAGAAAAATATGAGCAGAGCTAAACCGTAATGCTTGTCACGCAGCAGCCCAAGCGTGCCGGAGAAAAGGGAGTAGTCATCCTTCCAAAAAACAAACTTTTTGATGGACAGCACCGGTGTAACCTGCGCAATGATCAGAAGCGCCAGGCAGCCGAGAAGACACAGCGGCACATCCCAGCGATGGGGATTCTTCTGCCAAAGCGATGTGGCATCGTGGCTCATGCTTCTTCCGAAAAACTCTGTACATAAAGCAGCCATCCCGCAGACTATGGCCTGGTTATATCATCTCTTCCAATGTTCGCGTCAACCGGGCAAGTTCCTGGGGCGGCTCGCTAAGCGCCCGGCTCAACAAGCGATGAAATACGCGAAAAAAGCCCGCCAGTGATTCCAGACGCCGGACATACGCCTCATAAAACAAGCGTTCTGACTCGTCGGTTGGCTTGGCCCCCGCGAGAATGAGGCATTGATCAAGTCGGTTCATCAGCGGGTCAAGCTCCCGACGTTTGCGCTCCCGAAAAATATTACTGAAGATGGTCCACACATCATCTTCCGAACTGAAGTAGTCTTTACGATCGCCGGCGTTGCTGCTGCGGCGCACAATGCCCCAGGTCTCCAGGTCGCGAAGGACCATGCTCACGCTGCCGCGGGATATATGCAGTTCAATCATAATTTGCTCGGCGGTCATGGGCGATGGCCATACCATCAACACCGCATGAATTTGAGCCATAGCACGACTGATGCCCCAGTGCGGCGCCATCTGGCCCCAGAGATCAACAAACTCTCGCCGCGCTTGAGCCAATGAGGTCAGCACTTCTTCAGCCATCCGGGCCGCTCCATTACTACAAACCATAGAGACACGCCGATTGACCGCGCCATTCAAGGTCCCCGTGCCTATCGGCTATGTTATTTTCACAATAGCAGTTGGAGCCGGACATTTCCAGCCAAAACCGCAGAGTTTGCGCCAGAAGGGCCTGTGACAGGTTCCGCCAAAAGCCAAGGGGCCGTCAAGAAATAACATGTGCAAATATGGCGCAGGGATTTTGGCCGCTGGCGAGGCGCCGGCGACGAGCATACCCCGCCAAGTGGGTCTGTAAGGAGCGAGTAACGAAGCCAGCGGCCAAAAGAACCAGCCAGATTGTACAGGTTATGTCTTGACGGCCCCCAACGATGGGAAAATATTCGGGAACCGGGCCACACCAAGGGCTTTGGGCGTAATAGCCCCGCTCAAGGAAGATCAATCTGCGGTGGCAACGACAGCGCTGACGCCCACCGCTCCGCCGGCCGCAGCTGGCAAGGGCCGTGCAGCAGCGCCGGCGGTTATGCTTACCGCCAATGCTGCAACCAAGCCTGCCAGGGCCGGCAAACGCCATCCATCGCCGGTTCGCATTGTTGAGCCAATCAATCGCATCACGAAAGCCCACCCTTCCAAACTCGAAG
>JABEVB010000099.1 GCA_013044165.1 Phycisphaerales bacterium | reverse complement strand
TGGCGGTCCGCTGAAGCCACCTTGGGTAACCGTAGCCATGAGAGTTGACATCGAGCCATTGAGCCAGTTGTAAAGAGCACCGCCCTGCAGGCGATAATCTTGCTTATTATCCCAGAATTTCGTATTCGGATCACTGCTGTTGTTAGCATAGGGGGCGTAGGTTGCACGGTGCGGGAACAGTATGCCATTAAGTGGGAACTGATCGTTATCCGATACCAGGTATTCTGTAAGCCCCTGGCTAAGGCCATGCAGATTGCTGGCACAAACCACGGTCTCCGCTTCAGATCGTGCCTGCGACAGCGCCGGCAGCAGAATTGAAATCAGCAGCGCAATGATTGATATAACCACCAGCAATTCAATCAGCGTAAACCCACCGCGGGTCAACTTGCCTCGCAGTTTGCCGTCACGGGTCTTTGTGGCCACTCCATGACCGATAACTCTCACGCTTTCCATAGTTGCCTCTCCAAATGGGTTAAGCAGTTCCATAGCCATGAGCACCGTGCCCAGTACCTCTTGGCCCGCCCACTGCATAGCTTTGTGCGCTGCCAGTGCTCAAACAAGCCATTGGCAAAATGCCCTTCTCCGGCCAGCGGGCAGATTGCATCACCTGCCACAAGCACAACGAGCCGATACAGATAAGGATAGTTGCTGCGCCCCAAGCGCATCAACCGCACGACAATTACAACGCAGAACTTTCTGTTTTGATGCAGCTATAGACAAAAGTCGCAAATTCGTTTTTACGAATAAGCCCCATCCGCCATGCATCACTACCTACCCAACGCCGATAGATATCGCCACCGCACCGATGTTTTGTCGGCTGCACCATCAACGTCCGAACGCGCGATCCGAGGCCCCTGTGTAGCCACCGCCTCGCCCGTGGCAACCCGGACTGCCGCCCCTGGCAGTCCATTCCGATACAGCCCTGTTTGGCCTCAAGCCCGATTTATTGGCAGACCATGGCGTTGCGCAAGTGATGATATGATTTGCGTAAAGTATGATAGACGTTAACATAATAGAGCCTTAGCATCCTTCCTAAATCGGCGGCTTTCGGCATGCCACATTCTTGCGACTGCCGGGCCGCCCAAGCAGACCCCTTTCTTCGGGCCTGCGGAAAGGACTTATGAAACCGCAAGGCAACAGAGCCGCAGCCAAAGTTACCGCACGTAAGCGCCGGCAAGGACCGCCGGTCGTCGCAATTCTCATGGAGACATCCCGGTCATTTGGTCGCGGTGTGATTCGCGGCATCAGCAATTATGCACGCGCTCACACAACATGGAACTTTTATATCCAGCCCGGAGATTTTGAACAACGACTCCCGCCAAGCGACATCTGGACGATTGATGCAGCCATCGGTCGCATTGCCAACGCGGCGCTGGCCAACGAACTGCAGAAGCGAAATATTCCTGTCGTATGCCTCGAGCCGGGGCCGTACCCAGGCCCACGATGGGTCACCAACAATACGCGCGAGCTGTGCCGACTGGCCTTCGAGCATTTGCGCCAGCGCGGCTTTAAACGGTTTGCCTTTTATGGCACAGGCACCTACTGGGGTAATGCTCGTGGGCAGCATTTTGGGCAACTGGTGCAGGAAGCGGGCCTCTCATGTGAGGTGTTCGCGCCGGCCCACCAGCCCCAACATGATGCGCAGTTACAACTCGCGGCGTGGCTGGACAAGCTGGCTAAGCCGGTGGGACTTTTTGCCCAGGACGACCTTTCCGGCCGCGAGGCCATTGACGCCTGCCGCTACGCCGGAGTGGCCGTACCGCAGGATGTCGCCGTCATCGGCGTGGACAACGACGAATTGGTATGCGATATTTCGCTCCCCAGCCTTTCCAGCGTTGAACTCAACTGTCCGCGTATTGGCTACGAAGCGGCCCGCATACTCGATGGCTTGATGCACAACAAGGAGCCTGAATCGCCGGTGCAAGTTGACCCAATTGGCGTGGTGGCTCGACATTCAACGGATATTGTCGGCGTCGAGGACCCGGTGGTTGCCGATGCCATCCGGTTCATCAGAGAGCGTGTCAACAAGCCCATCTCTGTTGAGGATATTCTCGATCATGTTTGCGTCTCGCGGCGTACGCTTGAAATGCGATTTGAAAAAATAGTTGGCAGACCTCCACACGAAGAACTGCAGCGGATACGCCTGCAGCGGGCACGCGAAATGCTTATTAACACCGACCTTAAACTCACAACCATTGTGCGGCAGGTGGGCTTCTCAAGCATTCAGTACATGCACCGCATCTTTAAGAGAGAATTGGGAATAACGCCCGTTGAGTTCCGAAGAAAAAACCGCGCCTACGGAGCCTGATGATCCTGTTGCTTCTGACCAACCATACCAAATTACGCTCACGCCATGCTGCAGCGATATCAACCATAACGACACCGCCTCAAAAAAAGCCCGAGGCGCATCACCGCCTTGCGCATCTGTAAAATCTTGTTTCTTTGACAACAAACACGTCTGCCAAGTCTTGGTCGAGAGTTGGCGCATTTATGACCAAAGTTCCACCTCCCCTGGCACGCCTCTGGGCGTTGTTAGCTCTTGATAAATCCGGCTTTACGTCACGTTTTCATCTGATTTATACCGGCAATATATACCCATGTAATATATGATTTTTATGA
>JABEVB010000012.1 GCA_013044165.1 Phycisphaerales bacterium | reverse complement strand
GAGTCCTTCTCCAGCCGCACGTCGCCCGGACGGTAATGGGGAAGGCTCGCGTTGGCATTGATGCCAACAATAGCGTCAAAGCTGGAGTCTTGTGCACCGCGCTTCCGCATCTCATAGGTAAGCGCCGCCGCAATTTCATTCTCCGTCATCCCCACGCGAAGCGACGCCTTTACCGTCAAAAAAGCCTCCTCGGCAATCACCGCCGCCCGCTCTATCAAACTCACTTCGCGGGCATCTTTCACCGCACGAAGCGCAAGCACCATCTCCACAACAGGTGCCAACTTAACCCGCCCGACCTTCTTTAACTCCTTCTGCAAAATCTCCATTTGCCGCAGTGTTAGAATTTCCTGCTGTATCCCCAGCTTCTCAATCTTTTCACGTTTGGCAATGCGCGCAACCTCCAGCGCCAAGCCCTGCCGGCGCACAACCGTCCGCACCCACGGGCACTCCCTTGCAGATTGCTCCTCATAGCGGCTGTCCGTAATCAGCCAAATGTTTTTTGGCGTTACCACCGCCCATGAATCATCCCCCTCAAAACCGGTAAGATAGCTCACATCCGGAAAATTGTTGACCAGGAGAGACGAAACCTTGGCTTTGGCCATGGCCGCTCGCAATCTTTCAAGTCGGGCGAGCAGGTATTCCGGCGTATTCGTTTGGGTTTTACCCATCATAAGTTCCTTTAAAAAATCTGCCGCAGGCAGTATACCCGCCCTGTCGCCGGCGCAAAGCCTCAGGCCTGCGCCAGTCGCCGCGTCTCGCCGCCCATCGCCTACCGCAGCCTCCCAATGCCGCAATACCGGCATGGCGTACAACCGTTGCCGACGACACCCAGCCCTTGAGCCTTCCGCCAAAACCTGAATGGTTGGCCGTCGGCGACTCGGCGCTTATACTGCCTGCGTGATGAAAGTACGTTTCCATAAATCTGTCGTCGCACTTGCCTGCTGCACCGCTGTGCTTGCTTTACTAAGCTCAGCAATCTTTACCGCGGCGCAGGCTTCTGCCGCCTCTGCAACCACCGGGCCGCGCCCCAACTGGGTGCTTAAAAATGGCGTTTGGGTACCCGTCGTGCCGGCCAACCCCAATACCCCCCAAGGTCAGGTCGCCTCCATGATTCAACAACTTAAGGCCGGCCATCCCGGTAAGGTGGAAGACCGCGCCTCAAAATGGCTTAAAAAAAACCGCTCCAATCCTCTTGTGCCACAGGTGTTGCTCCTTAAGGGCGACGCTCGCGTCGCCCAAGGCAATTTGTATTCCGCGCTGTTTCCCTATGAAGACCTCTTGGATAATTTTCCTAACAGCCCGCTTTACAACGTGGCCCTCAAACGCGAGTACGATATCGCCCAGGCTTTCCTGCATGGCTACAAGCGGCACTTTTTGGGCATGCGTATCCTGCCCGTCAACGGCGACGCCATCAAACTGCTAGATCGCGTACAAAACCGCCAACGGGGTTCGCCGTTGGCCGAATTAGCCGGCATTCGCATCGCTAACTATTACTATCTCGATCACGATTATGCCGAAGCGCTCTCCCGCTATAACGATTTCCTGCGCCGGTACCCCTACAGCCAATTTGCCCCACTGGCCTCCGTCCGCCTTGCCGAAACATCGCTCGCCATGTTTAAGGGTGCAAAATTTGACCTTACCCCTCTGCGAGATGCCGAAGCTCGCCTCGAATCCTTAAGCGAAACATATCCCAAACTCGGCAAAGAGTTGCAAGTCAAAGCTCTCGAAGAACGCATCTATCAGGTCGAAGGCAAGCAGGAACTCGAAATCGCCCGCACTTATTGGCGTTTAAGCAAACCCAAAGCCGCAGCTTTTTATTACCAGCGTGTCATCAACAACTGGCCTGATACTCAATGGGCTACCAAGGCTCGCAAGGAGCTTGCAAGTCGCATTCCACAGGAGGCTGGCAAATGACACTCCGCTTGGCAACAATCGTTTGGCAATCCAGAGTGCGGCCCCTGCTGCCGCTCATCCTGTTAGCACTTATGCTCACAACCCTGAGTGGCTGCGGCTACAGCGGCAAATCGCTCTACCCAACCAGCATTCGCACCGTCGCAGTCCCCATCTTTGCCAATCGCACATTCCGCAGGCAATGGGAGTTTCGTCTCACTGAAGCCATTGATAAAAACATCGAATCCCGCACTCCCTTCAGGCTCGCCCCCGAAGGAAAGGCCGATTCCGTCCTCACCGGCACCATCCACGATATTACCGAATCCGTTCTTACCAACCGCTTCCAAAATAACCTGCCGCAAGAAACCCAAATCACCGTCGTCGTTGATTTCACCTGGCGCGATGTCCGCACCGGCCGCATTTTGGTTCAACGCAAAAATTTCGCCCGCGATAGCACCCTTATCCCACAAATTGGCGAACGCCTGCCAGACGCCGAGCAACAAGCTATCGAACGCCTCGCACGCGCCATTGTCGAACAAATGCAATCAGGCTTCTAACCAAAACAGACCTCTCGTAATAGCCCGGACATTTAATCTCCTCATTCGCGGCCATATCTGGCGGTGCATGCTTTTAGCCGCTTGGTACGCCCATTTATCATCACCCATACTATTGCTATGAAAAACGATATATACTTCTTTAAAGTGAATAATGCATACCGTATTAAGATAATATTAACATAGCGCTAATCCCATCTCTTGCAACCTCTTTTTACTTGCCAATGAGGGCCTCCAACCGCTACCCTTAAATGTGTACGAAAGAGCGCCCGCTTCTTCGGGTGACTGCAGATGTTTTGTTTTGTTCATCTGCCGCTGCTGGATGAGGTTAACGTTCGGAGGATTGACGTATGGCTTCCACCGTCGCAGAAATTCCATCACCTGCTGTTACTGCTGGGCCACGCCCAAGCATTCCCCCGGAATCCAAAGTCCAGTCCGCACTTGCAGCCGTTGAAGTGCGCAACCTCAACGTCTCCTACGGCACTCATCATGCTGTACACGATATCTCCATGGACATCCCGGCCAAAAAGGTAACCGCATTTATCGGCCCGTCCGGCTGCGGCAAATCCACCATTCTGCGCTGCTTCAATCGCCTGAACGACCTCGTGCCCAACTGCCGCGTTGAAGGTTCCGTGAAAATTCACGGCGAACCCATTTATGGTTCGCGGCTCGACGTTATTACCCTCCGCAAACGCACTGGCATGGTCTTCCAAAAGGCCAACCCATTCCCTAAAAGCATCTACGAAAACGTCGTCTACTCGCTCCGGATAGATGGCGTCAACCGCCGATCATCACTCGATCAGGTTGTTGAAGAGTCCCTCATCTCCGCTGGCCTTTGGGATGAAGTTAAAGATCGCCTCCACGCCTCCGCTCTGGCGCTTTCCGGCGGTCAGCAGCAGCGCCTCTGCATCGCCCGCGCCATTGCCGGAAAACCCGAGGTACTCCTCATGGATGAGCCATGCTCGGCACTCGACCCCATCGGTACCAACAAAATCGAACAACTTATGGACGGCCTTAGCCACAAGGTTTCTATTGTCATTGTCACCCACAACATGCACCAGGCCGCGCGTGTCGCCGACATGACCGCATTTTTCTACATGGGCCGCCTTATCGAATACGGCGATACCGACCGAATCTTCCAAAATCCGGAAAACAAACAGACCGAAGATTATGTAACCGGAAGATTCGGCTAATCCAAACCTCTTTGCCGCAACAAAATCAGTGCCCATAAACGAGCCACGCGGTTGTGCCGCGTGTTTTTCGTTTACCTCCCGCCCCGACCAGCGACAGAGTCGAAAAAGCGAAGCACTCAACGCGCTGCGCCTCACATCACCAATCCGCCAACTCGCCCACCAGTTCTTCCACCAGATCCTTTATCGTCACTAAACCTACCGCATGACCTTGCCGGTTTACTACGATCCCTATGGTTTGGCGCGCACGCTGCATCAACGTAATCGCCGACCGCACCGATTGCTCCGGCAGCAGCGTAATGGGGGCTCGCAAATGCGGCCGCAAGTCAAACGCCCTCTCATCCGCCAGCACATCTACCACTTGTACTACGCCTAAAATATCGTTTGTGTTGCGCCCCAACACCGGCAATCGCGACACGTTATAGCGGCGAGCAATCGCCTCAAAACCTTTTTGGCTGATCTGCGCAGGCACCGCAACCACCCGCACCCACGGTATCATCACTTCCCGCACATCAATATGCGCCATCCGCAGGGTGCGTTCAATCATGTCCTGCTGCGCATCGCTTATCAGCCCCGTCGCGCTGCTCTCTTCCACAAGACGCTGCACCCGATGCGGTGTGCCGGGCGACGCCTCCGCAACGCCACGCCCAAATCGCAGCAGTTTCGTGGAAACAAGCTCCAGGCCGTACAGCAGCGGCAACACCGGCACAACCGTAATAGCCAGCAATGCCCCATGCAAAAATCCCGTCAGCTTGTACGTCCAAGTGTCTGTATGCAAATAAAACAAATCTTTCGGAACCACCTCCGCAAATATCAGCATAAATGGTGAAATCACCAGCGCAGACAGCGCCGTCTGTTCCAGCGCTCCCAGCCCCTGCGACGACAGCAGCATCGTAATCGCTGCTGACGCAGCAAAATTACTGATGTTCTGCCAGACCAAAAGCCCCGTCAGAAGCGATGTGGGCCGATCCATCCAACCGCTTATCCGTTGAGCCGCCGCATCCTTCTGATAGCTGCGTAACTGCAGCCGCAGCCGCGACAGCGCATAAAAGCCCGTTTCCAGCCCGGCAAACAAACCCGATAAAACAAGACCCGCCACACCTAAAAGCACCCAGCCAACCGTACTCGGCGCAACCGCTAAAACCTCATCAGGAACCACTTGCATCATCTTGGCTCCTCATCAATCAGCTTAATCAGCACCTGTCGCACGCGCGGCCCGGCCATCGCCTCCACCCGCATCTGCAAATGCCCTATCGTTACAACATCCCCAACCTGGGGCAGCCGTTTAAGCACCGCATAAATTAACCCCGCCACCGTCGAGGCTCGCGTTTGCTTCGCCGCAGTCCCAAACATATCCACCCACTCCAAAAGTGATAAATTGCCCGACACGCGCCATTGGTCTGGCCCGACCTGCTCTATCAGCCGCATCACAGGTTCATCAGGCTCGGCTATGTCGCCAATTAAATGCTCAACCACATCCTCCAATGAAATCGAACCCGCCACACCACCAAACTCATCCACCACAATCGCCATCTGCCGATGCGCCTTACGAAAGTGCGTGAGCAGCCGATCCAGTGTCTGCATCTGCGGTACAAAGTCAGCCGGCTGCAGCAGCGGTTTAAGCTCGGTTGTTGTCGTCGGCCTCTCCAAAAAATATGTCTTTGCGTGCAGCACACCCAGCACGCTGTCTATCTGCCGATCAAACACCGGCAGCCGTGTGAGCCTTTTTTCCAGCAGCATGCTGCGCAATTCCGCCATGCTGCGAGCAACGTCGAATGCCGGCATATCCACCCGCGGCGTCATCAGGTCGCGAATGCGAATTTCGCGGAGCCGCACCACCTGCTGCAAAAGCTCGTTCTCGGAAAAATCAATAATGCCATGATGCTGCGACATGCTCAGCAGCAGCCGCAAATCATCCACCGAAAATCGCTCCGACCCCAAGGGCCTGTCCAACAGCCGGTGTACCGGCGTAATCATCACAAAATTTATCAGCCGAACAACCGGTTCCATCACGTCCATCATCCGCGACAGCGGACGCGCCAGCAGCGGTGCCAGCCGGCGGTTATACAGCCGCCCAATCAACTTCGGCATAATTTCGCCAAAGTACGCCGTCAACACCACGGGTGCGATCGCCAGCAGAGCCACGGCAATGCGGCCATACGCATGATAAATGCGATCCAGCAGCAACGTGCTAAGCACAAAAATGAGGATGTTTGCCAGCATGTTTGCCAGTAAAATGGTCACCAGCAAAGGACGGCTCTGACGACGCAGGCGTGCCGCCAGCGCCTCCGATGGCTTGCCACGGGATTCAAACAGATGCAAATCATGCCGCGAAAGCGAGAACAGCGCGGTTTCGCTGCAGGCGAAAATCGCCGCCACCGCCAGCAGCAGCACAATCGGAATCAGCAGGTCAAGATTGCCCAACAGAAACGTCAGCACACGCCGTCGCCATCCTTCCTTGTGCCTGGCCATGCCGTCGGCTTACCTCGCCCGAAGCATACGCCCTTATTACAAATTGTCGGGCTTGTCGCAAAATTGGCAACCATTGCGCTTCTGCTCCTCCTCGCAGCCTGTTCTCATCAACAGCCTCTGGCCGCGCGCTCTGCCGTTCCTGTTGTCAAACTCGCCCGAAGGCTCATGCTCCACACACGCCGAGATGCCACACGCATAAGCGCCGACCGCATCCTGCGCCAAAACATCGGCACCGCCGCTCCACTTCGCCTTGCCGCTCTCACTTTTATTATAGAAAGCCCCGGCCAGCATGCCGCAATGCGCATCTATGCCATCCAGCAGCTATCCCGCGCAGACCCGCCGCTGGCCCGGCAGGTACTCACCCACGCCATACCCCACCTTCAACAATGGCCCGTTATCGCCTGCGCCGCCCATCTCGCTGCCCACCTGCATACCCCGGCTCTTGCTGCAGCCTTGGCGCAATCGCTCGCTCGAACTTCTACCACGCACCAGCTCGCAGCCCGCCCCGAAGCGCTGGCCTTGCAGCAAATGTACCACGCACCACTGCCAACCCCCCTAAAAATAATTATCACCAGTTCGGCTCCCGTCGCTGGCCGCATCGCCGCCCTGCGCGTTTTGCTCGCCGCCCTTGGCCAATCTCCCGTCGTACATTGGCTGCAACACCAGTCTTCTCCCACCCAACAAACCGATGCGCTCATGCGTGCCTTGCGCTGGTGGGCTTTGCGGTTCAACTACGCACCTGTTGCCGCTACCCAAGTCTTGTGGACACAGGAGTTCTATGCCGCCGTCGCTCTCACCCCCCGCAGCGCACCTCCCGCACGCATCCTCCCTGACAACGTCATCCTTCAGCGCGCAACCCGACGCTTCACAAAGCTGCATCAACTGCATTTGCTTCATCGCCTGCCGCCCGAACAACTCTGCCTGCTGGCGTGCGTGCCGCAGTCTTGGCTCACAAAACCCCGTCCCTTCATACACTATTGGCTTCATCGCGACTTACATCAGCGGCAACACCTCGCAAGGCCAGGCGTCGCGCCATCGCTGCCGCCACCCGTACCTGTGACACTCTGGGCCAACGCCGCCAAAATACATCGCCTCGATGATTTGCTCCTGGTCATGCTGCTCCGCAGCCTCCATAACCATGCGTTTCGCGCCGCAATATTCCACGCCGGCACCGCCTCGCGCGCCAACCAACACAGCGAATCCGGTGGCTTAATTATGCCGCTTACCCCTCTGTTCTCAACCATCAGCAGCCGCACCACCCGCGTGCACAACCTCACCCAGCCAGCCTGGCCCAACCTTATGTTGCGCTGCTACGCACCCGAGTTTTCCATCAATAAACGGATTTACGTCACCAGCGCCAAACTGCTCACCGATACCGCGATGGGGCTAACCCAATACATTTTTCACTTTCAGCGCGTACACAACAAACGCTACGTCGGCCCGGCCACAGGCGACTTACGCTTCGCCGCATACAACCAATGCTACGTGGTAATCTTCACCTCCGTCAGCAAAAACAAATTCGACGCCACCCTCGACACGCCCTCCGGCGCCGTCATTGACCTCGGCGTCTATCCCGCCACCTGACTCAACCGCCGCGTTATCCCGTGGCAGCGCAGCGACCGCGACCACCAGAGCAGCACCCCATTTGCCACTCAAAACTCTCGTCTCGCGGCACAGCCGAGTGCTCTATTATTTTCATCCACTATCTCCACATCGCCGCACCGCGTTTTTCATTCCTCGCGCCAAGCGTTATCATTCACCTGAAAGGAGCCCAAAAATGCAAACCCGCCAACTTGGTCGTGCCAAACTAACCGTCTCCGCCATGGGCTTGGGATGTATGGGCATGTCCGACTTTTACGGCGGCCGCGACGAGGCCGAATCTCTTGCCACCATTCACCACGCCCTTGACGCGGGCATTACCTTCCTGGATACCGCCGACATGTACGGCCCGCACACCAACGAACGGCTCGTTGGCAAAGTCGTACGCGAATGGGCTGGCGGCAAGCGCAGCCAACTGGTTATTGCCACAAAGTTTGGCATTGTCCGCGGTAACGATCCCAAAGATCGCAGCATTTGCGGCAAGCCCGAATATGTGCGCCAAAGCTGCGAAGGCAGCCTGCTCCGCCTCGGCATAGACACCATAGACCTTTACTATCAGCATCGCATTGACACCACCATTCCCATTGAAGACACCGTGGGTGCCATGGCCGAACTGGTCAAGCAGGGCAAGGTGCGATTCCTCGGCCTTTCTGAACCTGCCGCAGTCACCCTGCGACGGGCCAACGCGGTGCATCCGATCACCGCCGTTCAAAGCGAATACTCGCTTTGGTCACGCGATCCAGAAGATGGCCTTCTGCAAACATGCCGCGAACTCGGCGTCGGCTTTGTTCCCTACAGCCCGCTGGGGCGAGGCTTTTTGACCGGTCAAATCCGACGCATCGAAGACCTTGCACCCGATGATGTAAGGCGAAATCATCCGCGATTTCAAGGCGACAACTTTCAGAAAAATCTCGATCTTGTCACAAAAGTAAACGGGTTTGCAGCCAAAAAGCACTGTACGCCCGCACAGCTTGCGCTGGCGTGGGTGCTGGCGCAAGGCACCGATATTGTGCCCATCCCCGGCACCAAGCGCCGCAAGTACCTCGACGAAAATATTCAGGCGCTCAACGTTACGCTTTCCCCGGCTGATTTAGATGCTATCAACACCGCCGCACCCAAAGGCTGTTTCGCTGGTGAGCGTTACCCGCCCTCCGGCATGGCGGTTGTGGGACGGTGACCCATGCTTAATGCGATCGCACCAGGCGCAATGTCGGATGCGGTTTGCCGCCAGGCAATATGCCGGCACATTAAAGTATCAAATGATGGCCGCACGCGGGCACCTGCGGTATGCTGATTTCGCGTAGTTGTATAATCCGGAGCACCACCACTGTGAGCACTGCCACCGCCGCACCACCAAAACAATCCACCCGCGGGCATTACGTTGGGCTTATTGGCGCCAATACCCCGATTTGTCAGGAGCACTACCGGCTTACTCTGCAGGTGCTCGATTTTCCGGCAAGCGAACCCGGCCAGTTTGTTCAGCTATTTTGTGCGCCCAGCCTCGACCCAGACGCGGCCGTTTCAGGCGAACGTTACAACCCCACCCAAACCTCCCGACAAGCCGAGTTTGAGTGGCCCATCGTCGGCCGACCACTCAAATTTCATGATGAATACCTGCTGGCCAATCGTCCGTATCTCCGCAGACCATTCTCCATCGCCGAGCGCCGCGATCTGCCGGCATCCGACACCGCTCCAGCCACAACCGAAATTGACATCATCCACCGCGTGATCGGAAAAGGCACCCGCGAGCTTGAATCGCTTGAACCCGGCGAAAGTATTTCGCTGCTTGGCCCGCTCGGCCGAGGCTTTGCGCTTCCGCAAACGCTTACCCACGCGGTGCTCGTGGGCGGAGGTGTGGGCATTCCCCCAATGATTTACCTTGCTGAAAAGCTCGCCCGCCAAAATATCCCGTCGGTAGCCTTTGTCGGCGCTCAGCGCCGCAACCTACTGCCCCTGGCACTCCAAACCAACAGTCAGCCCAGTCCGGCTGGCAAACCTGGCCTCTGTTGCACCGAGTTTGCCCGCCACAACATCGCCACCGCTATCACGACCGATGACGGCTCGCTGGGCATGCGCGGCTTTGTAACAGCCGCACTCGATCAGTACCTTGGAGCCGCCACCGCGGCCATATGTGCCGGCACGGTGGTCTTCTGTTGCGGTCCAACGCCCATGATGAAAGCCGCCGCCGACGTAGCCCAGCGGCATCATGTGCCATGCATGGTATCGCTTGAGCAGCCCATGGCCTGCGGCATGGGAACGTGTCAAAGTTGTGTTATTAAGTATAAGCCCGCAGGAGCCGCCGATTGGGTATACAAGCTCACTTGCACCGACGGGCCGGTATTTAACGCTGCCGATATACTCTGGTAAACACGCAAGGCTGGCCCGCTATGCGCATCATGCACATCATAGACCCCACGACGCCCGACGAATCGCTAGCCGATGTCGCGGCGCTTGTAGCACTGCTGCCGCAAAGCGACCAAAGCGTTGCGGCGCTGGGCCACAGCTCGGTGGTAACCGCGGCGGTTCTCGCAGGCATCCCGCCGGTCGTCATAAGCCACCATCGCAGTTCCGCCAGTTTAGATGTTTCGGCTTGGCGATTTATCGCCCGCACGGCCCACGACTTTGCCCCCACGCATGTGCAGGTATGGGGCACCGGCAGCCTTGCCGCTTTGGGCGCTTTAGCCTACCACCCGCCCGGTGGCTGCATTGCAACCCTGCCGACTTTACCGCCTCCGGGCCTCATAACGCCCATCACACTCGCGTTGCGGCGTCAGCCGCGCTGGCTCTTTGTGGGCCAAAGTCGCCGCCAAACCGCCG
The DNA here is from genome assembly GCA_013044165.1 of Phycisphaerales bacterium. Classification (GTDB taxonomy): domain Bacteria; phylum Planctomycetota; class Phycisphaerae; order WQYP01; family WQYP01; genus JABEVB01. The sequence continues at coordinate 12,124 of JABEVB010000012.1, read as the reverse complement.
CCCTTGCCGCTCGCTTCGGCCCGGCCCACCAGGCCGTTTATGTGCCGCCGGCAATTCCTCAACCCTCACCAGTGGCTCCCTCGCAGCCGCCCGATGCTTCAGCGCTTAAGGCCATGCTTGATATATCAGCCGACGCCGGCCCGCTGATTCTTCTTGGAGGCAGCCCCGGCCCCGCGTTTCGCCACGACATCGCCTGCTGGGCCGCAGCCATTGTGCAGCATGTTCTCCCCAACGCCACCTGCCTCATTCACCCCAGCGCCATTAACGATAAATCACATCAAGCAGCCGAAAGGCGCCTTGCCGATTTTATCCATACCAGTCACAAGCCAGAGATGTTTGCATTAGCTCCGGTAGATATGCCCGTCGAGAGCCTGCTGCCCGCTGCCGACGCTTTTTTGTTTACCCCTGATTCACCCGCGCCTGCAGGCTCGTTGCTGCGGGCCATGGCCGCAGCCAAGCCGATTGCCGCAACCAACACCTCCGCCAATCGTGAAATCCTGCGGCACAACCATACCGCTTTGCTCGCCCCGCCCAACGACCCCAAGCAAATAGCCGCCGCTCTGCTGGACCTGATCGAGCCAGCACGCATGTCGGCGGCTTCACCCGCTGCACCAGCCGCCGACGCGACACCCCTGCCCTCCCCACAAGAACTTTCCGCCAATGCCCGCGAGCACGCCCTTACCTATTTTTCTGCAGCCGCCATGGCCGACCGCTACCGCTCCGTCTACGAGCAACTGCTTCATCAGCCCCAAGAACCAGTGGTAGTGCTGTCGGCACCGCCAGCAGTGGCAACGGCCTAAACGTCAGTCGTTTCGACAGTTTATAAAACATCTATCCGCCTCGCTTTAATATCGCATGGCTCATTCTGGGTAATTGTTGCCACACCGCCTTAGCAAACCAACGGCCCCTTCGCCCGATGGTAAAACATCTTCATGGTTTGCACAGGCCTATCTGCGGGTAAAATCAACCAAATGCAAAGCCTCCCGATTGATGCCGTGATACCCGATATTATCGCCCACTTACGTAGCGCTCGCTCGCTGGTGCTGACAGCGCAGCCCGGCGCCGGTAAAACCACACGCATTGCTCCGGCGATTGTTAAAAGCAACCTGCTTACCGCCGACAACTTTAAAGTCCTCCTGCTTCAACCCAGGCGCGTTGCCACCCGGGCTGTCGCCCAGCGAATCGCCCAAGAAAATAACTGGCCGCTTGGCGAGCAAGTCGGCTACATTGTGCGGCTGGAACGACGCTGCGGCCCAACCACCCAACTCACCGTCATGACCGAAGGCGTGCTCAATCGGCAGTTGCTGGCCGACCCATTTCTGCCCGGCGTAGGGGCTGTTGTGCTCGATGAGTTTCATGAGCGCAGCGTACATAGTGACCTTGCGCTGGCCCTGCTTAAACAAATTCAGCAGACCATTCGCCCTGACCTGCTCATTGTGGTCATGTCGGCAACGCTTGATGTTGAACCGGTCGCCGCCTACTTAGGCAATTGTCCAGCCATCCACGCGCCAGGCCGAACGTTTCCAGTGGACATTACCCACGCCGTTGACGCAAAACTACCGCTGGAATTGCAGGTCGCCCAGCAGGTGCGGCAGACATACATCGCAGGCACCGCAGGACAACCAGGCGGCATTCTTGTTTTTTTGCCGGGCGCTGGCGAAATTGATCGCTGCCGCCGCGCCCTGGCAGATTGGGCTGCCGCCGCAGGCATACCGCTGCTGCCGCTCCATGGCTCTCTTCCACTTGCCGCCCAGATAAAGGCGATTGCCCCCGGCAAGCACGCACGAGTCATTTTGGCAACCAACATTGCCGAAACATCACTGACCATTGATGGCATCACCACTGTCATAGACAGCGGTCTGGTGCGCCGCGCTGGTTACGACGCCGCCCGCGGCATGGACAGCCTCGAGCTCGTTCGCATCAGCAAAGCTTCAGCGCAGCAGCGAGCCGGCCGCGCCGGCCGTACATCACCGGGGCAATGCGTACGGCTATGGTCCCTGCAGGAAGACCGCTTCCTTGCCCCCTTCGACCCACCGGAAGTCGCCCGCATAGATATGGCCCCCACCGTGCTCGAATTGTTTTGGTGGGACGCCAAAGGCCCCAGCGACTTTGATTGGCTCACACCTCCGCCTGCACACGCCATTGACGCCGCAATAGAGTTGCTTGTAATGCTTGGAGCCTTGCAGCGCACCGGCCCCACGAGTAGCCCTGCCGACATCGCCTTGTCCCTTACCGCGCTGGGCAAAACCATTGCGTCTTTACCGCTGCATCCGCGATTGGCCTGTATGCTGCATCAAGGGAACCGCATGGGTCTGGCACGCCCGGCAGCTTTGCTGGCCGCTATGCTTGGCGAGCGGGACTTTGCTCCCATCGGAACCTTTACACCCACCGGGCATGAAGATTCGGACGTACTCATCCGCTTCGAATGGCTGGAGCAGGCCCTGCAAGGCCAGCGGCACAATCGCTTCACCAATGGAGATAACCCCTCCATAGTTCGCATTGCCCGCACCGCCGAGCAACTTGTAAGCCTCCTCGGCAAGAGCGCTGCGCCTGACGCTTCCATCGGCCCAACCAAGCGTGAGGCCCTGCTTCGTCTGCTGCTAGCGGCATTTCCTGATCGTGTTTGCCGACGACGAGCTAACGACCCCAAACGTGCCGCAATGATTGGTGGCCGCGGCGTGGTGCTTGGCCCCCAATCGGGCGTGCTGCGACCGGAGTTTTTTATCGCTGTAGATGTAACCTTCGATCCCAACAAGCCCCGCGGCGAAGGCGTGGTGCGAATGGCCAGCGCTATACAACCGGAGTGGCTTACCGATTCGGCGGTCTATCAAGAGCGCCAACTAGCGACGTGGGACCAGACCAGCCAGCGCGTCGTTGGCCTGCGACAGATATGTTATGGCGAGTTGGTTATGCGGGAGGCACCGGGCGAGGCGTCGCCCGAGCAATCAGGCCGGCTGATGGAGAAGCATTTTCAGGGCCAATTGCGGGAGATTGTGCTGGCAAACCCAAGCGCAGGCCACCTGTTGCAACGTTTAGATTACGCGACCACTGCCCTACCGCAACTTAAGCTACCGATATTTGATGAGGCCTTTCTGCAAGAATTGGCTGCACCGCTTTGGCCGCAGGTACGAAGCCGCCGCGATTTGGAATCGTTTGATTGGCATTCAACCCTTTGGCATGCCCTGAGCCTTTTGCAACAACGTATGGTGGCCACCGACCTGCCGGAGTCGTTGCAGCTTCCAAGTGGCCATCGTGCAACTATCACCTATAACGGCAGCGGCGCGCCGGTACTGGCGGCCAAGTTACAGGAGTTTTTTGGCCTTAAAGAAACGCCTCGCATTGGCGATGGCCGCATTCCGCTGCTGCTGCACCTGCTTGGGCCGAATGGCAGGCCGGTACAGGTTACCAGCGACCTCAAAAGCTTCTGGCAGACCGGGTACTTTATGGTTCGCAAAGACCTCAAGGCCCGCTACCCCAGGCACTACTGGCCCGACGAGCCTGCAACCGCCGCCGCAGTGGTATCAGCCAGAAAGGCCCGCGAGCAGGCCAACCCGACCGCCCGCAAAAAATAGCCGCCTCTTTGCAAAAAAACGGCCATTTTGCCGGAAGCCACCGGGGATAATGCAATTCACCTCTGACAGCTATCGTTGGTATAATGCATCTGTATGAAAGGCGAAGGTGTAAACATGACTTTGATGGATAGATTAACGTCGCTGTTTCGGTCGCAAAAGCCAACGATCGTTGATTACCAGACCTTTGAGGAATTGGGCGCCACCGGCACCGATGGCCCCGACCGACATGTGCTTAGGCGCGTCGGCCCCGATGGAATTATGCCCGAACCCAGCAGCTACAAACTCCAGCAAAGTTACAGCGCTCTACTGGAAACCGTACAGGACCTGCGAAACTCGCTCGACGGCCAAGCCCGGCGGCAGGAAGAACTGATGGTCCGGTTGGGCACCCTGCCACATGCCGTGGACGCATTGCCTCAAACCAGCAAAATGCAGTCTGAGTTGCTGCAAGTTATAAACGAACGGCTGGCCCTGCATGCCGAGCAGCAGCGAAAACTCGGCGACAGCATCAACTCGGTAACTGTCTCGGGCAAAGACTACAGCAAGACGTTGCAGGCCATACGCGAACAAATTGAAACCGGCAACGAAATAGACCGCCAACTGGTGGAGGCGTTCAATCGCTTCTCTATTATGATTGACCGGCTGCAGGCGGCCAACAACAGCGCCGTAGACTGCCTGCGGCAGGTTCGCGACGGCTACGCCACCTCGGCCATGCAGATGCAGGAATGGGTTGAAAAATCGCGCATTCGTAACACCTGGATGGTCAACAGCGCCTTTGCGATGGCGCTTGTTTCGTTCATTCTGGCGTTGCTTATGCTGATTCATCGCATGTAATAGGCTTAGCCCAAGCATCCCGATTGTCAAAACCCTCGTCATATTTTGGCATAGCAGCCGTGCCTTGCGCGATCAACAGCACATGCGACTGCCGTTCTTGACGGCCCATGGCCTTCTGCTACCATACCGGCAATTAATGGCCGTGGCGGTCAACTTGGTATTCGGCCTGTGCGCATCACCCCGCAGGGCCAATGGCAGAGTTTTCTGAACCGCAACCGTAAAATGACCGGCAGCGAGAGCATAAATTGTCGCGGGAATTGTATGCGGCCCAACGCATCCGGACACAGAAAAATCCGCTGGCCCGCTGACCTGCTGGAACCTTGGAAGGACTAAGCGAGCTAAAGCTAATCTGGCGAGTGCAATTATTTTTTGTTTGGGGGTTTTACATGCTGCAACATCTGTTACTCTTGGCTACCGCGATGGCGCCTGTTCAAACGTCGGTCGCAGCCGCTGCTTCGGCCGCTCATGCGGCACCGCACGCGCTTATTCACTTGGCACCAATAGATATTGCAATTTTGGCAGTGTACCTCGTATTTGTAATAGCGATCGGCTATATCACAGGCAAGGGCCATCAAACCAGCGAAGACTTTTTTCTTTCCGGCCGCAGCATTCCAGCTTGGATTACTGGCTTGGCCTTTATTTCCGCCAACCTGGGCGCCCTGGAAGTGATGGGCATGGCAACATCGGGCTATCAATATGGCATGATGACCGCCAACTATTACTGGGTTGGTGCCATCCCGGCCATGGTATTTATGGGCGTTGCGATGATGCCTTTTTTCTATGGAAGCAAAGTGCGCAGCGTGCCGGAGTTTCTTAAAAAGCGCTACAATGAAGGTGCTCGCTTTATTAACGCCATTACGTTTGCCGTCTTTACGCCGGCCATATCGGGCATCAGCATGTATGCGATGGCTGTGGTATTACAGGACTTTTTAGGTTGGCACTTCTGGCCCAGCGTTGTCGTATCTGGTTTGGTGGTGCTTGTTTATACCTTTTTGGGCGGCTTGACCGCGAGTATCTACAATGAAGTACTGCAGTTTTTCTTAATCGTGCTGGGCGTGGCACCGCTCACCATCATCGGCTTAATCGCCAACCACGCCAAAGCGGTGAAGCATGCCGCTGCGGGTATGCACGAATCCTGGCTGATGGCAGCCACCGCGGGCTGGGGCGATTTTAAGCATTGGCTCGATACGCATCAGGTCTCGCAGGGCAAAGCCATGCTGCCCGGCAACATGTGGTTGCACACGTGGATGGGCACCGGGCATGCCGCAGGCAATACGCTGCAAATTACTTGGCCCGGCGTGGTATTGGGGCTTGGCTTTGTGCTGTCATTTTCGTATTGGTGTACTAACTTTTTGGTGGTGCAGCGAGCGCTGGCCGCCAAGGATATGAACTCGGCCCAGCGCACCCCGCTGCTTGCGGCATTTCCAAAAATGCTGTTTCCTTTCATTGTCATCTTACCTGGCATCTTGGCCATTCCGCTGCTGCCGCACTTGGTTACTGGTGGCACGGTGGTACACGGCAAGATTGTCAGCGACACCCACACTGTCAACAACGTTATGCCGCTGATGATGGGCACCTATTATCCCGCCGGACTTCTGGGACTGGGCCTTACCGCATTGATGGCCTCGTTCATGTCGGGCATGGCAGGCAATGTAACGGCCTTTAACACGGTGGTTACCTATGACTTGTACGGCTCACTCATCAACCCCAACGCCTCCGACAAGCACTACCTCTGGTTTGGCCGCTTTATGACGGTGCTAGGCGTGGCCATCAGCGTGGGCTTTGCATTTTGGGTAAGAGGTGCCAACAGCATCATGGGCTACACGCAAACCATCTTCGGTGTTGTAAATGCACCGCTGATTGCGGTATTTCTACTGGGCATGTTTTGGCCACGCACCACCCCGTGGGGCGGATTTATTGGCCTGCTTGTTGGTACAGGCACCTCGGTAACGCTCTGGATATTATGCATGAAGGGCCATCCCATGGCGCATTTTTATAAGCACGGCACCACCAGCGCCTTTTGGAATGCGCTCTGGTCGTTCTGCGCGGGTGCCAGCAGCACGGTACTGGTGAGCCTGTTTACGCGCAGGCAACCGGTGGAACAACTCACTGGCCTGGTGTACCAAGTCACGCCGCGCGGCGAGGCTAGCGCAACGCTGGCGTGGTACCGCAAGCCTTTGGTCCTGGGCATTTTGGCTTTGCTGGCCACGTTAATTCTTAATTTGTTGTTCTGGTAAGGAAGCCGCGGCGGCGGCTTAAGCCACCGCATTTACAGGAGACTCTAACATGATAGACCTGCGACTCCCAATTGGCATCTTTTTTCTTTTGGTGGGCCTGCTGATGGCTGGCTACGGAGTGGTGTCGCCTAACGACATTCCACACATTGGCATGAAAATTAATGGCAACCTCGACTGGGGCATCGTGCTGACCATTTTTGGATTGCTCATGACCATTTTTGGCTGGCGGGGCCAACGGCGACCGCCAGAACCAAAAAATGAACAACCACCTGTGCACTAACGAACCGCATCTGCCCGGGCGATCTGTAAAACACCTGCATTCTGGGGCGGCCCTCTGCATAGAGTGCTGCCCCAGAACGCTTAATCGGCAGGACTTATTCGGCGGCGGAGATTGGCACACGCTTGGGGCCTAAGCCGACAATACGGCCAATTTGAAGTTCCAGCACACCTTTGTCAAACTTGGCCTTGATGTTGTTTACATCCGCATAGTCAGGCAGCGCAACACTTCGATAAAACGACCCGGCTATTCGCTCGTGGTGACGGACTCCTCTCCGGCTGTTTTGCGATTCCATTTGTCGGGTGCCCTTAATTGCCAACACCCGACCGGAAACCTCCACCGAAATGTCTTTGGCTTCCATACCGGGCACATCCATCCGCAATGTAATGTGGTGCTCGTCTTCGGTAAGGTCCATGGCCGGCCACGCAACGATCCATGAGCGACCACCTGCCGGATTGTGCCGCAGCGACTGCCACATTCGCTCGAAGGCCCGATTCATGCCGGTACGTAAATCGAACTGATCATGCGGCTCCTGTAACTGGCGACGAAGCTTTTGCCCCTTCTGCTTAACTTTTTCGATCATACTCATAAACGTCCTCCTTCATGTAAATGCTTGCCGGTTACATTGCTTAACGATTTTGGCCTATGCTGTTTTAACGGCAATCCTGCGAGCCTTGAGGGATTCGGCCTTGGGCACGCGCAACAGTAATTCACCGTTTTTCAGTTCGGCATGGATGGCATCTACCGCAACGGGCACATTGAGCGTAAAACTGCGACGATAGCCAACCGGCCTGTGCTCGCGCAGCAGATAGGCTCGGTCGTCTTGGCCGATGGTGCGGGGACGAGCCTCCACCAGGAGCACGCCATTTTCAATGTTTACATCAACATCCTGGCTTTGTACCCCCGGCATATCAAAACTGAAGAGGAATGCTTCGGCAGTCTCCGCAATATCAACTGCGGGTGTGACAAACTCGGCATCGCTCATGCGCTCCACCTGACTCTGAGCCGGACCGGGTTTTTCGATGTCTAATGCGGTCATGGTAAAGTCTCCTTTTAAAAGTCTGTAAATTGCAAACAACAAAGACTAAGATGCAGACAACTTGATTCGGCGCGGTTTGCTTGTTTCCGCCTTCGGAAGCGTAACGGTAAGAACTCCAGCGTTGAGGCTGGCTTCCACTTTGTCGGTTTGTATTTCCCAAGGCAATTCAAGCACGCGACTGAAATCACCGTTTGCCCGCTCCTGCCGCAACAACGTGCGATGCGTGGCGGCATCGTCAGCCGGTCCCTTGCGGTGCACCTTCAGCGAAACCTGTTTGCCCGTCACAAGCACCTCGATATCTTCAAGGCTCACACCGGGCACATGAGCTTGCAGATAGGCATTGTCACCATCCTGCCAGATATTGACTGCAGGATAGCCGGCCTTATCAAAATCCCACGGCGCAGCGGCCACACCTGAACGGTCAAACAAATCATTGAGGTCCGACTGTAACTGGAACAATGGACTCCACGGATTGGTTGTGAGGCTCCACATAAAAATCTCCTTTAAACGCGAGCGCCGAGTACTTTTACCAGCCCAACTCGACAACGGGCAATTTTTAACTCACCAAAACACCTTACAAAGTCCGTACCAAAACCTAAAAGCGAATATTTATTGTGTCGCAAGTTATTGTTTTAAAATAACTTAAGTCATTTTATGCCACAAACTCATCCTGCAGAATAAAACCGCCAATTTGACAGCCTTAGCAGGTTGATGCAGGCAAAATCCGGCGATTAATCACCACTGTTTAGTGTGAGAGAATACAACGTCACGGCTTTTCGCCTTTGTCCTGAGAAATGATTCACAGGGCGGTTACTCACAATGCCGGGCGTCAACCGATAATACAAAGTGGCGACGCCTTGGCGGCTTGCTCTAAAGCGTTTTTACGAATAACCTACCTGCAATCCTCTATGAGAGAAGGTGTTTTTTTAATGACTTCTACAAATGCAACCCCCAAATATTTTGTGCTCGATACGAGTGTGCTGCTACACAATCCAGGTGCTCTGTTCTCCTTTGCTGATAACGAAGTGGTCATCCCCTTCGATGTGCTGGAAGAACTGGACAAGTTTAAAAAAGACACCAACGACGTTGGCCGCAACGCCCGAGCTGTCATCAGGCACCTGGATCAACTGCGCGAGCGCGGCCACTTGGCCGATGGCGTGAAATGGAACGGGCATAACGGTTGCATCCGTGTTGCCATGGAGGCTGCCAAGGTTCCCAATCTTTCCGATGCTATTCCGGATAACCGAATTATTTCGGCGGCTTGGAGCCTGAAAAAGGCCGGTAAGCAGGTCATTTTTATAAGCAAGGACATCAACGCGCGAATTAAGTCGGATGCTCTGGGCATACAAAGCGAAGATTTTGAATCGCAAAAGGTTGATTATGAGACGCTTTACGCGGGCTATCGCGAGTTGGTAGTCGAGTCTACAGTCATTGATCGCCTGTACAGCGAAAAACGCCTGAGCATGAGCGATCCGACGCTGGCCAATCTTGCGCCGAGCCTGTGTCCCAACGAGTTTATACTCTTTAAAAGCGCCAGCGACGCAAGCCAAACCGGCCTGGCTCGGTCAGTCCCAGGAATGGATGCGGTGTTGCCGCTGACGCGGAGCAAAAAGCCCTGCTTTGGCATTATTTCGCGTAATGTGCAGCAGACCATGGCCTTAGACCTTCTGCTTGATGACGATGTGCAAATGGTTACGCTGATGGGCACCGCCGGGACCGGCAAGACGCTTTTGGCCCTCGCCGCCGGCATGACCAAGGCCTTCAATGAGCAGCGCTACGAGCGTATGCTGGTGGCCCGTCCCATCATGCCTCTGGGTAAAGACATAGGCTTTTTGCCCGGCAGCAAAGACGAAAAGCTCGCCGCCTGGATGCAGCCCATTTTTGACAACCTTGAATTTCTACTCACCGATCGCCGCATTCACTCCGGTGAAACCTCCAATACCGAGGCGAAGCTTAAAAGCATGATTGATTCGGGGAAAATTGTACTCGAAGCCCTGACCTATATACGTGGACGAAGCATTCCGCATCAATTTATGATTGTGGACGAAGCGCAAAACCTTACCCCGCACGAGATTAAAACCATTGTGAGCCGCGTGGGCGAAGGGACCAAAATTGTTCTCACCGGTGATGCCGAGCAAATAGACAATCCCTACCTCGACGCCAACTCCAACGGCCTGTCTTTTACCATCGAAAAGCTTAAGTCGTCGGACCTTGTGGGGCATGTGACGCTCGCCCGCCCGGAGCGCAGCAGCCTGGCAAGCCTGGTCGTAAAGGAGCTTTGATCGCCGCAGCACGCGGCTGCCGTGGGCACTGCGCCCGACCTGCCACCGTCTATCTTCTGCAGAAGGGAACCATCAAATGCGAGCAATAGTATTGGCAGGTAACGGTGATGCGTCCATGCTGCAAGTTGCGGACGTACCCAAACCCGAGCCGGCAGCGGGACAACTGCTGGTGCAGGTTCAGGCGGTTGGGGTCAATCCAATTGATTATAAACTTCGGCAAACCGGAGCGTTTGGGTTTTCAACTGGATCCATTCTCGGATTTGACTGTGCCGGTGTAGTAGAGGCGGTTGGCCCCGGCGTACGAGAATTCAAGCGCGGCGATGCTGTTTTTTATAGCCCCGATTTCTCTGGCCCCGGGGCCTATGCCGAGTACCACTGCGTATCTGCCGATATCGTGGCATTCAAGCCCAAGTGCGTGGACTTTATTGAGGCTGCGGCCATTCCGCTGGCGGGCATGACTGCATGGGACAGCATCATGGATCGCGGGGCCTTGCGACTGGGCGAAACCGTGCTCATTCATGGTGCCTCCGGCGGCGTGGGCAGCATAGCTCTCCAATTAGCTCATGCGGCTGGGGCTTATGTTTTTGCCACTGCCTCACCAGCCAATATGGGTTTGGTTCGATCGCTCGGAGCCGACTACGTAATTGATCGAACCAAAGAGGATTTTGCACAGGTTATACGCTCGCATGCGCCCCGAAGGTCTGCAGACCTTGTTTTTGACGCCTTTGGCGCAGAGCTTGTAAGCCGCTCGATGCCGTTGGTGCGCCCGCTTGGCCGAATAGTCACCATTGTAAATCCTTCAGGTGATTTGGCGGTTGGGTACCGGAAAAATATTTCACTGCATTATGTTTTCCTACAACGCAGGCGCAGCACCCTTGAGGAGTTGTCTCATCTACTCACGCGGCGTCTTCTTAAACCAGTCATCAGCCATGTCCTGCCGTTGGAGCAGGCCGCCGAAGGGCATAGGATGCTCGAAGCTGGGGGTGGCTTTGGCAAGATTGTTCTTAAAGTCACTCACGCGGCATAACGGCAGCGCCATCATCCATCAATATATCCCTATAAAATGGGCACTGCTGATTTTTACCTTGGCGATGGCGAACATCTGCAGCAATTAGGCCGCACAAAGGCCCAGCTACCGCGCCGCTGCGATACACTTGTAATTCAGTTGGACGGTCGCCTGGGCTCGCCGCACATAAAGCCAAAGAGCATCAGCTATGTTGCTCAAGCGCCCACGATGCAAGCATTTGTTGAGATTTCGCCTGCGGCCCCTGCCGGGTTTACGGACCTTGCGTTCGGGCATTTCTGGGCCGTCCTAAAAATACAGCTCACAAATTGAGATACGCACACTATTTTGTGACCCAAGGCACGGCAGCAGATTATGCGACACTTGTTATCAGGCGGTGATAAAAAGCCTTATTTTGCTGGGCTTTTTTTGTGTTGAAGCCGCGATGTTTCGACGATATATAGAACGTGCTGATCGAACTGATCACGAAGCAAATCGAAAGTTGATCGGCAAGCGAAAGTAGGCAAGTTACATCTGTCGGCGGTCTTTAGCCGACTCTGAAGCCAGAAACTTCAGAACCGTTTGGTGAATAGTTTGGTTTCGCTGTTACGCGGTCTTGATCCCGTGGAGGGAGCGGGATAAGGCAGATCGCTTCACACAGCATACGCATGGCTGATCGCCGTCTGAAGAGAGTGCGGGCGGCGATCCGAAAACAAATCCGAGTTCGCAGGTTTTGCGACCGGTTGGAATACAACAGAGCCAGTTGCCGCCGCTTGAAGGAGAGGGCACGCCGCCGGATTGAGGTTTCCGATCCGGACGGGAGGGGCAAGGCCCTTCAAGCGGTGGAGGGAGACAGAGAGCGGCCCAAAACGGGCCACGGTAT
>JABEVB010000098.1 GCA_013044165.1 Phycisphaerales bacterium | reverse complement strand
CTGGCTTGCGTCCATGTCAGCCGTTGTGTGTTTACTGCCCGAAACGCTCCGTTTCAGTTGGTTGGCGGGCCTCCAAGGCACGCAACCTCTTTTGCGCGGGTCAGTATGGCGGAATCCGAGAGCCCCGTCAAGTGAACAAAGAGCATCCAGAAATTATTCGTTCAGATTTTGTAAAGACTATGGCCGACGACGCCGACCATAGCATGGTACGGTAGTGCACAGGCGTAAGAATAATCATCACAATCACAGAGCTATCCTGACCGTTCGAATGGTTTGATGCTGTGCCCCAGACTCTTGAATTATTTCTTCCAGGCTTGCTTATGCCGAGAAGAATTTCTTGTGATGCTGACACAATGTCAAGCTGCCATCGCTCATCTAATAACTACACGCCGTCGGGTAATACTGGATTTTTTTAATCGCCGGTGCTTCTATTACTCGGGCTGGTCTCTAGCGTGCAAAATACTTGCGAACAATTTCCTGATAACGCGGTGGAATGCGGCCGACATTCCCCGTAACGCCGGGTGAACCCGCAGACTGGACTGTGAGTTTGGCTGGCGATGAGATTGTACTGCCGGTTGCCGGAGATGGCTCATCGAGGATAAGTCCGCCGGGAAGCATGCGACCGCCGGGGCCGGGTGATTGGCTGGTTTCATAGCCGGTAATGCCCGCAGTAGTGCTGCCGCTGGTTTGACTGCCGCCAACCTTGTCACCGCTTGCCTCGATCTTTGTGAAGGGGCCTTGGCCCAATACTTTCGGCGGGCTGTTGCTGCCCAGGGCCTTGCCGTTATTGCTTTGTGCGGGGGACGGCATTGTGGCGATGCGTGATGCTGCGCGAGTTGTGCCAAGTTGGCTTGCCGCTGCGGCGAGCGTACGGGTCGCTTGCTGCATGGCGGTCTGTTGGTCTGGCGTTGGCAGCAGGGTGGCTAGAAGGTTTTGGAGTTGACTCCACGCATGCGTGAACCTGACCGCGCTGCCGTATGCGGCGGCGCGGCCAACGGCAGCCATGGCCTGGCCCAGTGGGGTATTTACGCCTTGTTGTAAGGCAATGTGATTGAAATCCTTTGCCAGTGTGCGGGTACGGGTAGGGCTTAGGTTGCTCGCCGAGTTCGCGGCTGTGGCACCACCCCTGCGTTGTCCACTTGTTTGGCTGTTGTGGTGGGTGATGGCTGTGGATGTTTCGGCGTTCTTAAGCGTTTGCTGCAGCGCCAAATTTTCTTGAAGTTGTCGGGCCAGTTTAGCGGCCGCAGCGGCTGTGGCCATCGCTTGCGCGAGCCTGCGTCGTATTTGAGCAATGCGTCTGGCAAGTTGACGCCGGCTCATGTTTTGCGCGGCCTGCGATTGTAATCGCCGAATTGCAGCCCGAACATCGGCTGGCAGATTTTTTCGAGGTATAGCTCCCAGCGTTTGGGCTACTTGGCTTGTAATTGCGGCACGCTGCGGTAGTCGCATGGGTGCCACGGCCAGCAGGCCGCCTATCAGTAAAGCCAGCAAAATAGATGCGGCCAGCAATTGTCGCTGAATGCGCCAAGCAACGGCTCGCCGTGTATCCAACGTTTGCATGTGGATCGCGGTAGTTTGCAGGGTATAAAGACGAAGCTGCTGTTCCAGCGGCGGCGTCCCGGTGGCGTCCAATGGTTCGAGCGCGATGATCATGCTTTGTTTAAGGTGCAGGGATGCATCAATATATTGCGGCAGGCTCTGTGGTGGCCGTGCAGCAACGACGGCCGCGGTAATAATAAAAATCAGCAATACGCCAGTGGGTACCAGCGCTGCTAAAAGCATGCCGTGGTGGCCCATGTGCCAGGCCAGGTCAACGCTGGCCAGCGATAGAAACGTAGCCGCGACCAACCCAAAGACCAGCCAGTTTGGATGTGGGAAGGTAGCCGAGGTGCGTGCGACGCCGGTTACGGTAATCGGCCGGTCTTTTTGGTAGCGTCTGACTGCCAGGCGAAATATAGCCCATAAGATCAGCGCCATCATCAGTGCCCGCAGGCCAAACCAAAAAAAGCGATTTTCAGTCAGGTCTGTGATTAAAGCGGCCAGCAAACCGGCGGCAACCAGCAAGCCCAAAGGCACCGTCATCTGAAGCGTTTGGGCAAATCGTACCCAATTGACCCGGCGCGTGAGCCGCGCGAGTTGCATCTTTACGACCGCCCGAGCTTGATCGGCAGAAAGATTGTGCGATAGCGAGGTCATATTATCACCCAGTCCAACAGGCTTCTGAATTATTATACCGTAGAGCGACGGCAACAATGCCAATGGCCAAAAACGCGACTGTTGCTTCATGGATGATCGGGCCGGCGCGTGGGTATGCGCGGCCGCAACATATGTTGCCTGTGCACCTGTATCCAACCGGTAAAGCAGGCAACGGATAATGTTATTGCTGCTTGTTGCCGCGGGTTCGTATAGAATCTCATGGCAGTATGAGCAAAGTTTGGGCATTACCGATTCTTGAAAAGCCTGCTGGCGAAAAATTGCCGGCTTCCGCAGCCCAGCGCTATCGGCATATTGCCAATGAACTTGTTGCCGCGCATACGGGCGAAGTGCGATTTAGCGACCACGATCAAACGCTTTGGTCTACCGACGCCTCTAATTATCAGGTGCGTCCGCTGGGAGTGGTTCTGCCGCGCGATGCCCAGCAGGCGCAGCGAGCGCTGGCAATATGCGTTAAGCACCGATTGCCGGTTTTGCCGCGCGGGGGTGGGACAAGTTTGGCGGGGCAGTGCACCAATCGGGCGGTGGTGATAGACTTTTCAGCCGGTTGCAGGCGTATCGTTGCGGTAGATACGGCGGGCCAAAAGTGTGTGGTAGAACCCGGCATAACCATTGATGAACTCAACCGGCATTTGGCAACGCTGCCCGGGCGCCTGTTCTTTGCCCCCGACCCGGCGACGGTGGCGCAGGCATGCATCGGTGGTTGCATTGGCAACAATGCCGCCGGAGCCAGGTCTATTCGTTGGGGCCGCACAAGCGAAAATGTTACCGGGGTTGAGTTGCTGCTATCCACCGGGCAGCAGGTGTGGCTGCGGGCGGGGGCGGGTCGCCAGAGTACTGTTGCGCTTGGCTTGGCAACTGCTGTGGCCAAAGCGATTCAGCCGGTTGCCGCTGAAATTCGCCGACGATTTCCAAAACTCATTCGCCGCAATGCCGGTTATGCTCTCGATTTGGTGCTTGCGCAGTTGGACTCCGGCGCAAATGCGGCAGACCTCGATTTATCAGGACTTATCTGCGGCAGCGAAGGTACGCTGGGCCTGATTACCGCCGCCGAGCTTAAACTATGTAACCGCCCGGAAGCATCGGGCTTGGCGATATTGGCATTTGGCTCGCTCGAGGCCGCCATTGAACGGGTGCCCGCCATTGTGGCGACCAGGCCAACTGCAGTGGAACTTCTCGACGATACCGTGCTGACAGCCGCTGCCAGCAACACCGAGTACGAGCGCTATCTTGACCTGGTGCCGCAGGCGGGCGACGCATCGCCGGCGGCGGTGCTGTATGTGGAGTATCAGGAGCAATCGCAGGAGCAGATTGCCGCAGCGTTTGAGCGATTGCGGCAATTGACACCAGGCGTATCGCTGCGATTACTGGATGCGATCGAGGCGGCCAGGGCGTGGCAGTTGCGCAAAGCCGGCGAAGCTTTGCTGCATGGCATCGCCGCTGATCGCAAACCCATAACGTTTGTTGAAGATAACGCTGTGCCGGTTGAGCGATTGGGCGAGTTTGTCGCGCGGTTCAAAGAGATTGTAGCGTCTCATGGCACCTCGGCTGCGTATTATGCGCACGCCTCGGTCGGCGTGCTGCACATTCGGCCGCTGCTGAACCTGCACCGGGCGGATGACTTGGCTCGTATGCAATCTATAGCGGTGCAAGCCGCGGCTCTGGCGAGGGAGTGCGGAGGCGTAATGTCGGGTGAGCATGGGGACGGGCGCGTTCGCGGCCCGCTGCTCGCGGAGTTTTATGGTGAGGCGATCATCGAGGTGTTTAAGGAAATCAAGCACATCTTTGACCCTACAGGCCTGCTGAACCCTGGGATGATTGTAGGTGCCGGTCCCCTCGCAAGCATTACAGAAAATTTACGGCTTGGTTCCACAGCGGCTGTGCCTGGCATATCGCATGCCCAGATTGGAGGCAATGCCAATGCGCCCCATGAGTCGAGCACAGGTAATACGCTCATCAACAAAACCTATTTTGATTATGCTGCCAGCAACGGTCTCGCAGGTGCGTTGGAACTTTGCAACGGCGCGGGTTTTTGCCGTAAGACCGCCGGCGGTACGATGTGCCCGTCGTACCGGGCCACACTGGATGAACGCCACAGCCCTCGCGGCCGAGCCAACGCCTTGCGTGCCGCGCTTATGCCGCCCGCGGGCGGGCCGATTAAGCTGCATGATTCGGCCACGCTGCAAACGCTCGAGGCCGGTCTGAGCTGCAAGGCCTGCAAAAGCGAGTGTCCCAGCAATGTTGATATAGCCCGGCTCAAAAGCGAATACCTTGCGCAGGGCTTTCGTCGAACCGGCTGGGTGCCGCTGAGTTTGCGGGCCTTTGCGGCGGTGCGACATCTTAACCGCCTTGGCAGCTCTAACCCGCAATGGGCCAACAAGCTCCAGGAGTTTAAGCCGGTAAGGGCAGTTCTTAATCATCTGTTGGGCCTGGCGCCACAGCGGTCGCTGCCCCCCTTTGGCCCGCCACTTACTCGATTGAGCGGCGGAAAGATTGAACTTGGCGGCCCCAAGCTGGTTTTGTATAACGATTGCTTCACAGGCTATGGCGAATCGCGTATTGGAGTGGCTGCCATTTCAATGCTGCAATGGTTAGGCTACGACGTGGAACTTGCCGATGTTGGCTGCTGCGGTCGCCCCATGATTTCTAACGGGTTACTGCCGCAGGCCATTCGGCGAGCGGCCGCAGCCCTTAAGGCGCTTGAGCCTGCGATCGAATCACCCGATGTCCGGGCCATCTTATTTTTAGAGCCGTCGTGCCTTAGTGCGGTCAAAGATGATTGGCCGGCGCTGCGTTTGCCCGGCGGTCGTGTGCTGGCACAAAAGCTTGCGGCCAAGGCCTGCAGCGTGGAAGACTTTGTGGATGTCGCGTGGAATGCGCATCCCTATAAACCCGAATTGTCTAAAATTACCCTGCCGCGGGTGTTGTTTCATGGTCATTGTCACCAAAAAGCGTTGGGTGGCGCTGATGCCGGATCGCGGCTGCTGCGGCGGCTGCTGGGCGAGAACGTAACCGTATTGGACAGCGGTTGCTGCGGCATGGCGGGGGCGTTTGGCATGACCAAAAAGCAATACGACCTATCCATGGCGATTGGGCGCGAGTCGCTGTTTAATCTTGTTGAGCAGTATCCGGCCGAAACCATGATTGCAACGGCAGGCTGCTCGTGCAGGCACCAGTTGCTCGATGGGCTTGGCCGTCATGCCGTGCACCCGGTCGAACTGGCGACCATGGTGCTGGCCGCAGCGACAGCGGCGAGGGAGTAGACGGCGCAACTTCGCCGCGAGAGCAGTCGAGAGTCGAGCAGGAGAACCAGGTCGCTGCGTTTGTGGGTGCTGTCGCGAAGGTTTTTGGGTATTTGGTTTTCAAAGAGCAGTGGTGTTTTGGCGCGGGCTTGGCGGGCACGTCGCGTGGCTGGGTTGCTGGTAGGGGCGGCTTTGGTGAGATTGTTGAGTTGGGCGCTGCGCGACGATTTTTGCCACCGAGATCGCCGAGGGGCACGGCGCGGCCTGCGGGCCACGCCGGGAACAGGTGAGGGTAGAGTATCTATGAGCAAGCGGCTGCCAAGTGGACAGACGGGCCTTGGGTAGCCTCGTCGTTCTTCTTGCAGGTTGGTCCGAATGTCCCGCTGCGTTCAGTTCTATCGCTGGGCGTTGTTGAAGGTATACAACGCCACATCTTGGCCGGACTTTACGTGGTGGCTACGCGGGAGCCGTATTTACCAGACTATGTTGGCAAGGCCATGGAGCCTCTTACCGCGGTGTTATGGCGATCGCTTGCTTAATTTATGAATCGTCTGCGCTGCTGCCGCCACATCGGCTTTTGATGCGTTTTTGTTCAGCGCCAGCTCGGCAAGTTTGCGGCGGGCATATTCCATAATTGCGTCACGTTCGGCGGAGTTGTCGGCCAGAGGCACAACTGCCGCAATAGCTTTGGCGGCGGCAAGAAGGCTTTTAACGCTGCCTGGGGAGGTTGGTTGAAGCTGTTCAGGCAGGTGGCCAAAGGCCAAGGCCATCGCCTTTATTTGTAGCGTGTGACTCTCAGCGGCAAAGTGCGCAGCTTGCCAAGGATCCTGGAGCAAAGCCAGGGCGTAGAGAGCCAGTGTGTCGCTCGCTTTACCTGCCGGGTTGAGCTGATAGCTATAAGTTAGTCGTGGCCACAGAATCGCTGCCTGTTCGGCGAAGTTGACCCATTGGCTCACGCGACGCAGATCGCCGACAAGCTGGGGGCTGCGCTCTTTTGGCGAAAGCTCTCCGAACCAATACTTCGCCTGTTTTACGCTGTTGCCAGCCGAGGCCCAATGACCGCTTCGCACCTGCAACACCGCCAAATTGATCCAGGCGCTGCAGGTGAGCCGCAGCAGCAGCGGGCTTGTGGTTTTAGCATGTGATCGAGCCATGGCGGTTAGCAGCGAGGCTCGCACATCAGCCACCGCGAGCGTTGGTTCACCGAGTTGAGGCAAGAGCGTCTGCATCTGCTGCTGTAACGTTGTCTCGGAAGCGTCACCCTGCAAGGCGAGTTGCATGGCCTGCAGCGATAGATATCGCTTCATGCGCACGCCCAGGCCCGGAATGCTTGCCGCCGAGGACAGGCGCTTTGACATGTTCACCATGGTCGTTAAACTGCCCTTGGCCTGCTTTATGTCCGGGGCAAAGAGTTCGTCAAAGTTAGTTTTTTCGCTGGGTGTGATCAGGGGTTTTTCAATTCTGGCCAGAGGCGCAGCAAAAAAACCAGTCTGCTCTTTTTGTGGCCTTATAAGTAAATCGGCGTCGCCGTCGCTCTTATGTGGAACAATGCGTGGCCTGCTGGATGACGCCACTGGTGAAGTCGCTGTAGCTGCGGCATGATGATGGCTGTTCTCGAATAGCCCGCCCGGAGGATTATCAGGATCAATGGGGCTGCTCGCAAAAAGGTGATGACCGCTGCCGATTTTAAGCGCGATGATCATGGTCAACGCCAGCGAAATATATCGCAGACACCCTGCGACGATTCGCTTATTGCGAGCTTGGCTCTTTAACGTTTGTTGCATGTGTCGTGGTCCCTTAAGCATCTTCAAAATATTACCACGTTTCAGAAAAACTCGCCGCCGCCTGTCGTCTGCCACGAGGGATTGTAAGGATGTTGCCGATACTGATTCAGTAGAACGTGGAAAATCAATTCCAGTAAGAAAGATGCCGTCGGGTTCGGTAAGCTTCTTATTGAACGCATAGAGAGGAATTACCAGAGGGCATTTCGCATTATTCACTCTTGGTCACTGGCAATACGCCGGGCACGCATCGCCAAAAATAGTGGAATCTCGCGGCGGCTTTTATCCAGGGCGGTAAAACGCTTCCCCTGGGGCGGCTGCTTGTGACTCATCCACTCTTCGATATGATCAATCAGCAAACCTGCCGACCCCAGCGTGTTGATGTACGCCTGCAGAGGGCGATGAAAGCTCAATGTTGACTCGGTTGGTTCGGAACCGGGATGCATGGCAATGGCTATTTTCTCGGAGGTGAGGTAGCGATCCACCCGACGATATTGACTGTCGGCAATTTCATCCCAGCCCCAACTGCTGGCCCGCGGCACGCGAAAACACGGGTGCATCATCACCACAATTAGCACGCCCCCCGGCTTAATCTTTTGGCGGCAACCCTGCCATACCGGCGAAAGCGGCGTCATGTTTTGAATGGCTAACACACAAATAGCCGCGTCAAAGCTTGCGTTTGCAAGCTCGGCAATTTCACCGAGCTTGCGAGCGTCGCCGAGTACGTGGTGCTCTAAAGCCGATGTGCATCTTTGCCGGGCCGCTTTAATCAGTTCGGGTGCCAGGTCCACGCCGGTAACCTCCAAACCTTGCTCGCTTAAAGCGCGGCAAAGCACGCCCTGGCCGGCGGCAATATCAAGCACCCGGGCCGGCGGAGTTAAATTAAGCAAGCGCATGACGCCGGGAATAATAACCTTTTGGTGATGGCTTGAGCCGGTATCTCCAACAAGTTCATCGTACCACTGGTTGACGTTGTTCCAGTCTGAGCGTGGCGGGGCGGCCTTTTTGGATGCCTGGTTTAAGTGTTTATGTGCCATAAGTTCCTGTCGAGTTTAACGTAATACTGAGCCGCTTAGAGCCTGTTCCGCCGGTTTGAGTGCGGAGCGGTCCACCTCATCTCCAGAGCCAGCGGGCCGCAGCATGGGCCGATATCGGTTGGCGAATAGGGCTTCAAGAATGGCCAGTATCAGTACCAGCGCGAGTACCCCCGGTTCCAGCGATGAACCGTGAGCGGCTTTCTGCAGGTCTTGCAAGAGTTGCTCGGCGGTGGCGGCGATGTAAACATGTTGCCCCTTGGGCGCTTCACCAGCAATCACTTTGGCCGACACGGGTCGAATCGCAACTTCCGCCGATGGTGGATTGATTACAAAAATGCCACTCTGCTTATGGTCGAACGTTCGCCAATGGTAAATACCTGTCAGCAGTGTGTGGCTAAAAATCCATTGTGGGCGTCCTTCGGCGGTGAGCGATGCTTTGACATTAATGGGCAGCGAACTGCCCGGTGCGCGTACATTCACCGAAATGTCGGCTGGTGTGCCTGCCGCCACCGGAATCGCAACGCTCTGCTGGGGTTGGTAGCTGGTGCGCAGTGAAGAACCGGCAGCGCTTCCCAAGGCAATACGAACCATCATGGGTAAGAAGGCGGAGGTGCTTGCAAAGTTGGTCCAGCCACCGCCAGGTGTGCTGAAAAAAGTATAAATGCGGCCTTGGCCTTGCTTTTGTATGGTTAAGAATAAGCCGTCATCATCAAGTTTGGAAAGTGTGCTGCCGAATGCCGGGCTGTTGCCGGCCAAGGTCCAGCGTCCCACGACTACAATGCGACGAAACGGATCTTGGTTATCAAAAAGATTGGCAAAGACATGGCTCTTCAGGTCAACCCAGCTTACGTTATTGCCCGCCGGCTGCGATACAGGCCCCTGCAGGTCGCCTGGCAGCAGTTGGCGGGTGTTCGCCAGAACCTGATTATATTCGCTTGGATTTACCGCCGGACCAAGCAGCCAGCAAATGCGCCCGCCTGCGGTTACAAAAGAATGCAATTCATCGGCCATCGCCGGTGAAATGCTTGGCACGTCGCACAGGAATATGGCTTGATATCGCGATAGCTGAAAGTGCGAAAAATCTGCGGCGCTGGCATAGGTTGGCTGCACGCTCCAAATGGGTTGCCCTGTGGTGGCTGCATTTGTCGGGCCAAAAGGGGCAAGGGCTGCATCAACGTAGAATGCGGTTGAATCGGATGCAACGTGCGAGGATGGCCCAAGCACCAGCACCTTCACCTGACTTGCGACATGCAGCGCCAGGCTGCGTTTGTCCGCCCATGACATAGCGTTGCTTGGTACGGCCAATTGCAAAGTAAACACATGGTCGCCGGCTCTGGCTAACCTGTACGCAAGGCGAAGCGTGCCTTGCGAACCGTTTGCGCCGCTTGGAGCCAGTTGGACATGTACTTTGGAGTCGGGTTGCTTCTGGCCATCTACCTTCAGCACAAAATCTGGAACGACTGCGGTTTGTCCGTTGTTTGCTACTTGCGCTTTAAAGTAGATGGTGCTGCCCACCACGGCCTGTCCGGAGCTTATGGCCAACGACCGCACGCCAACATCGTCAGGCGTTGTGGCTGCCGCTTGCGGCATGAGCACAAGCTGCAGATTGGGGTCATTCTTTAGTGGTGCCAAGGCCTGCAAATCGGCTGCGGCCGGACCGGCAAAGTCCGAAATAATGACCAGCACATGGTTCGGTTGATCGGCGCTTTTCAGTAATTCCACAGCCCGACGAACAAGCTCCTGCATCGGTCGGGCCTGGCCGAGGCTGTTTGTTGCGTTGAGTCGGCCCAAAACACCGACGCGGTTGGTGGTAAGGTGGTCCGCCACAGGCTGTCGGCCAGGGTTGCTAAGCAATACAGCAAACTCCGCCGGGTTGATCACTCGGGTAAGAAGATCTCGCGTTATGGCCAGCGACTGCTCAAGACGGGTTCCCGTGCCCTGCTGCATCAGCATGGATTGCGAATTATCGAGAATGATCACGCAGGCCGTCGAGTCGCCATTAAATGAGCCGCCCGAACCGGGTAAAATCGAATCGGTTGACAGGCCGAACAAGGCAAAGAGCGCCGCCAGCGCTCCCACCAGCAATAGCACCGCAGACAACGCCGTGCCGATGGAGCGCTTGGCCCTGGCTGGGCTTGCCGTGGCACTGCGGCCGACGGGGCTTTGCGATGACGTTTCGGTCGCGGCGGGAGCTTTGCGGGATTCCAAGGAGCTGGCAAACGAAACCGCCATAAGCGCCATAAGTGCCACACCGCCCAACATTAAAAAAATAAGCCCGTATGCCGTCAATGGGCTGCCGCCATGAACCAGCGGTCCGGCAATGGCCATGGCAATCAAAGCAAACACGGCCATACGTAAAAGCAACAGTAACCAATACTGGAGCTGCCGCCGGCGCGAGGTCTTTTGTGCGGTGAGGCGCAGGAATCGCAGCGTCGGAAACTGCACCACAGGCGAGCGCACTCGATTAAGCAAATGCAACATCACCGGCACGCCGGCAGCGAGAAAACCAACAAGCATCAGCGGGTCTGAAAAGTTGATGGCTGCGGGAATCAATATGTTGTCAATAAACGCCAACGCTCATCCTTTTGTGTCAAACCGCTGCTTTAGTCCGAGGCTTTCGGGGCCTTCTAGTCCAGATTCTAAACCGTTGTTTGGCCGTGCCTATCGTCGGCTCGTGCGCTGCAACAATTCCCGTATTTGTTTGTCCCAAGGTACGTCGGTGTAGGCAGCCATGTAATCTATCCGGAACTGGCCGCAACGTGTTTTGAGCATATCTAAAAATGCCTGTACCTCACGGCGATACTCATCGCGTATGAGTTTTGGGTCTATCTGCAATTTAGAGCCGTCCTCCATATCTTAAAAGGTGATGGGGCGATTATAGGCTAGGTCGGTCTCGGCGCGGTCGAGTACCTGAATAAGCACCAGTTGGTGTCTTGCGTGTCGTAAATGTTGCAGGGCGGTAATGAGTTTATCGGCGTCATCAAAAAAATCGCTGATAACAAACACAAGGCCGCGCCGCGGTATTTTGTTGGCCAACAGGTGCAGCACGCCTGAAATGTCGGTGGTGCGGCCGGGCGAGAGCTTCTCAAGGCTTATGAACATCTGATGCAAATGTGAGGGACCATTGCCTTGGGGAATTTCAAGTTTAATGGCCGAGTCAAAAGCCATCAGACCAACCAGAGCCTGCTGGTTAGAAAGCATAAACGCCAGCGACGCTGCGAGCGTGGCGGCGTATTCAAACTTGGTGACCTGTTCAATTGTTTTTCCGCCGGGGCCGTTAAGCGAGGCCGTGCCGTACCGCATGGAGTTTGAGGCGTCGAGGCAAATGGTGGCCCGCAGGTTTGTCTCCTGCTCGTACTGTTTAATGTAGTAACGATCGGTTTTGGCCAGCACGGTCCAGTCGAGATGCTTAATTTCATCGCCGGGCACATACTCGCGATGCTCGGCAAACTCTATTGAAAAACCTTTGTGGGGGCTTTTATGCAATCCGGCAAATACGCCTTCCACCACACCACGCACGGTAATTTCCAGCCGACGAAGCTGGGCTCCCTGTGCGGGCGTGAAGTATTTGTATTGTTGTCCCGGCATGAAGCCTCACTTCAGATGGTTAAAGCCGTTGCGGCCTTGTCGCATGGCGGGGCGTTTTCCGCAGCCAGCCATGTGACGGCCATTGACCCATAGTTTAACCGCCGGCAAATCATTGTGCCTATCGGCAGGTCGTCGAGTGGATTGTCCACCGAATGCCGCACCACAAAAAGCCCCGTCGGCTCCATAGCGGTATAAGTCAGCGCGAGCACCAGCGAGCTAACCCTGACCCGTCCGGCCGGGTCGGCCAGATGCGCATACGGCGGGTCTATGAATGCCAAACGCAGCCTGCCGACATCAACAGCGCCCCTGGGCGCCCGTATGCGGTCCGTGACAACGGCCGGTGCGTGTGCCAGCGAATAGGCATTCATGGCCAGCACATCATAGTGCGCATGTATAACGCCCAACTGCCGCAGGTTGTTGCGTAGTGCCTGCAGGGCATCATAATCTTGCTCAACAAAAATAGACTTTGCCGCCCCGCGCGACAGGCACTCTAAGCCCATCGAGCCTGTGCCCGAAAAGCAGTCGAGCGCATTCATGTCGGTAAAATCCACCGCAACAACGAGGGCATCAAATAGCGATTGCTTGGCTCGGTCGGTAATGGGGCGTGTGACATTAGACTTGGGGCCTATAATAGTTCGCCCTCGATATTTGCCGGTAATTATTCTCATTGACCCAAACCTCGCATAAGTCAGCAGCCATCAGCAGATGGGGCCTCCTGAACCTTCATCATCAGCGGGCTCGCTTTGCCTGCTTCCAATACTTCTTGGCCACCGGCAGCAGGGCGTCTACCAACGCAGGGGGAATGTCGCCTGTATCATCAAAGGGCGTATCGGGCAGTGTTGCTAGAAGAGGTACCCCCGTAACTTTGTCCAGCGAGTCGGTGCTGGTCATAGTGCCAAAATCCGGTGTTGCGGGCCGCCGATTGGCTACGACGCCAAAAATGGGCAAGCGGCTTTGCCGTACCGCCTGCACGGTGAGCCAGGTATGGTTGATGGTGCCTACATAGCACCCGGAAACAATCAGCACCGGCAGGCCAATTTTAGCAGCCATATCGCCAATGGCGAATGGGATGGCGGCATCTATCGGCACCTTCCACCCGCCGGCACCCTCCACCAGCAAAATGTCGCAGCGG
The DNA here is from genome assembly GCA_013044165.1 of Phycisphaerales bacterium. Taxonomy (GTDB): domain Bacteria; phylum Planctomycetota; class Phycisphaerae; order WQYP01; family WQYP01; genus JABEVB01. Next base: position 12,125 of record JABEVB010000098.1, on the reverse strand, counting down.
CTCTGCCAATATTTAAGGGCTGCGGCAACACGCCGCCAATCGGGTTTGCGGTGCTCCATTCGAGCCGCAAGATGGGGCGATACAGGTACGCAGTAACGAATGGGACTAAGCACCGGTAGCAGCGTCTCAAGGTTTTGGGTCAATCCGGCGGCCCTCGCAAGTATGGTGGCATCGCTGGCAATCAGGTCGTCGTTGCCGGTGGCCCGGCCACCGGCGCGGTCGGGTCGTACCGGGCAGCCGGTGTTGATGGGTTTACATACGCCAACAGAAATGCCGAGTTGCCGAAATGCCGCAGCTAGTGCGGCGGTAATTGTGGTTTTGCCAATATCAGTGCTGGTGCCGGTGATAAACAGGCCCACTCCGCGGTAGCGTTTAACAACGTCGGCTGCAGGATACCTCCTTTTTGCGGTGGTCGCTTTTTTCATGCATGCTCCTTTGCAATATTGGCAATGATTTGTGGCAGTTGTGCCATAACTTTAACGATCGCCTGCCCTAAGTGCGCTACGCTCTGTTCACTGGCCGCCAGCGGCGGCATAATGACAAGAGTATCGGCCAGCGGTCGCAAAATGACGCCTTCATCGCGCAGTTGAGTGCAAACCGCACCGCCTACCCGCCAGTGCGAGGGAAACAGCGTCCGAGGCTGGCGCGATGCGACAAGGTCTACCGCGGCCACCAGCCCAAGCTGCCGAATATCTCCAACATTTGGGTGCTCCAGCAGTGGTGAAATCTGTTGATGCAGCAGCAGGCTCAGCCGCCCCACATGCTCAAGAAGACTGTGCTTTTCAAACAGGTCGTGCGAGGCCAAAGCCACTGCGCAGGCCAGTGGATGGCCCGTAAAGGTGTGGCCATGATAAAAAGTCTTATTTTCCTGTGGGTCGGCATAAAAAGACTGATAAACGCGCTCCGACGCAAGCGTTGCGCCCAGCGGCATATAGCCGGCTGTAAGACCCTTCGACAGGCACAGCAGGTCCGGCTCAAACCCCTCGTGCTCGCAGGCAAACATCCTTCCGGTGCGGCCAAAGCCGGTCATCACTTCATCCGCAATCAACAGAACATCATACTGCGCGGCCAGCTTTCCCAGCGCTGTCAAAAAGCCCGGCGGATGCATCAGCATGCCGCCGGCACCTTGAACGTGTGGCTCAATAACAATCGCCGCATATTCATTGCGATGTTCCAGGAGTGTTACCTCAATATCAGCCATCGCCTGGCTATAAAAACGCGCTGCCGCTTCGGATGGCTTGGCGGCTGTCGCGTTAAGCGGCGAAAAAGGCGCCAGCGCTGGTGGCCTTACCCGGTCAACCGCAAAGCAAAGCGGACTGAAAGTGCGATGAAAAAGCTCGATGCCCCCCAGCGATACCGCGCCGAGCGTATCGCCATGGTAAGCGCTGTCCAGTGCGATAAATCGAGTGCGCCTGCTTTGGCCGCAATTCCGCCAATACTGGAAGGCCATTTTAGCGGCTACCTCCACTGCGGTGCTGCCGTCATCGCTGAAAAAAACACGCGACAGCCGCCCAGGGGCAATTTCGGCAAGCCGTTTGGCAAGTAAAATGCTTGGTTCGTTGCACAGGCCCAGCAGGCTGCTGTGGGCTATTTTGCCGAGTTGCTCACGCACGGCTTGATCCAACTCGGGAATGCAATGGCCATGAACGTTGCACCAAAGCGATGAAACGCCGTCAATATACCGGCGACCGCGAGAATCAATCAAAAACTCTTTTTCTCCGCGAACAATCACCGGCGGGTCGCTCTTTTCGCACCAGGACTTCATGGGCGTAAACGGATGCCAGACATATTGGCGATCCCATCGCAGGAGTTCTTCGGTGGAAAATGTGCTGTGCTGCATGTTCGGTTTCGGTGTAGTCCCACATCGGCCCGGCCGGTTTTTCACGCGCCTGCCGCATCGGCGATCGGCAAACCGCCGCAATGTTCACGACCGTATTATAATATAGATGGGCATCAAATGGGGATTGGTGACTATGCAATCGCCTGTATTCGGCACAGCCCGTGGAATTCGCTTATGTCAACACATGACAATCACAATTCAGACGCTCGACCGGGGCCAGACAGGTTAGGGACCTTACGGCGACTGCGACATGACATGGTGCGTGAGCAAATTATCGCTCGCGGCATTACCAATGCCCGGGTTGTGCGTGCGATGGCTCGCCTGCCGCGCGAGCTATTTCTTTCGGAAGCCTTGATGAATCAGGCCTATTCTGATGGAGCTTTGCCCAGCATGGACGGCCAAACCATCAGTCAGCCTTACATCGTCGCGCTGATGACGGATAGGCTCAACTTGGAGGCGTCTCATCGCGTGTTGGAAATCGGCACCGGCACCGGCTATCAGACGGCCCTCTTGGCAATGCTGGCAAAAAAGGTATGCACCATCGAATGTCACGCCGGCCTTGCAGCTCAGGCCAGATCACGTCTTGAACGCCTGAATCTTAAAAACGTAGAGTATCATGTTGGCGATGGCGCTTTGGGCTGGCCTAATGGAGGGCCTTTTGACCGAATCATTGTCTCGGCCGCTACCGAGCGCCCGGCGGCGCCGTGGCTTTCGCAGTTGCGGGCGGGGGGCATTCTCGTTGCCCCCATCGGACGCGCCGGCGATATTCAGACACTTACCCTGTTTCGCCGTGGTGGTTTTGGGGTTACGAGTTATCCCATTATCCAGTGTCGCTTTGTGCCGCTGGTTTAGGGTGCCTGGCAAAACATTGACATGTGCACTCAATATATTTCACAGCGCTTACAGGCGGGGCTTAGCACCGGCGCCCTGGGGGCATGGTGCTGAGCTGCCAAGCTGGGTTAACCTGCGGTAGGCATTGCAGGCACTGCTGCATGGCGTCACAATGGGCGTTATGGATGCGATCAGTGCAGAGCAAAAGTCCGGGGCGTCGGCCGCACGGACAAATGAACCGTCGGCCGAACCTGAAGAGGCAGCCGCGCTTGATCGGCCCATACAATTCCTTAAGGGCGTTGGGCCGGCGCGTGCCAAGGCTCTGGAGGAGCTGGGCATCGTCACCTGTCGCGATTTGCTCGATTATCTTCCACGCGACTATGAACGCTTTGAAGGACACCGTTCCATTGGACAGCTTGCGCCGGGTGAGCTTGCCGCAGTAGAAGGCGAAATCATTCAGACGCGAATTATGCGGCGGCGGCCTATGCGGTTTGAAGCCTTGTTAGATGATGGCAGTGGTCGCTGCATTCTGGTGTGGTTTAATCGCTGGGGACTTGAAGACCAGATCCAGCCGGGTGTGCGCATCAGAGCGTCCGGCAAGATAGGACTGTTTCAGGGACGCCCGCAAATAGTTCAGCCTAAATTTGATCTGGTGGAAGCCGCACAGGACGCGCCGCCTCCGACCGCACGCATCAATGCGGTGTATGGCGGGACGGCCCGGTTGGCCAGCGCGGTCATTGCCCGCATTATTGCCGAATGGCTTGAGCCGTTATGCAGCGAAGTTGATGAATGGTTTGCCGAGCCGTGGTTGCAGGAACGCAAGCTTCTGACGCGCCGGCAGGCGTATCAGCAGTCGCATCAGCCACGGTCTTTGCCCCAGGCCTATCAAGCCCGGCGTACGCTCGCCTATCATGAGTTTTTTCTCTATCAGTTGGTCATTGGGCTTAAGCGCTATCACCTTAAGCATTTGCTGACGGCCAAGCCACTGCGTGTGGATGACGAGGTTGATCGGCGCATCCGGCGGTTGCTGCATTTTGGCCTCACGCACGCGCAGGAGAAGGTGATTGCTCAAATTAAGGCTGATATCAGCCAGCCCCGGCCCATGAACCGCCTGCTGCAGGGCGATGTTGGCTGCGGAAAAACGGTCGTGGCACTCTTTGCCATGCTCATGGCCGTCGCCTCGGGGGGGCAGGCGGTGCTGCTGGCGCCTACCGAGCTGCTGGCCGAACAACACTACCTTACCCTTGGCCGCTACCTCGCAGGCAGTCGGGTGCAAATTGGGCTGCTGGCCGGATCCGTCGTGGCGGCCGAGCGTGCCCGTGTGCTCGCAGGCATACAGGATGGCTCCATGGGGCTGGTGGTGGGTACGCATGCGGTGCTTGGCGAGCATGTTGCATTTAAAAACCTCTGGCTCCTGGTGGTGGATGAACAGCATAAGTTTGGGGTACGCCAACGCGGCTCCATTCGCGAGCGTCATGCCGGCGTGCATACCCTTGTGATGACCGCTACGCCCATTCCACGCACGTTGGCCATGACCTACTTCGGCGATCTGGATGTATCCATTATTGATGAATTGCCCCCCGGTCGCTCTCCAATTGTTACGCGATCCATCAATCAGGCGCTAAGGCCCAAAGCGTACGAGTTTCTGGTCAAGGAATTGAACCGCGGCAGGCAGGCCTACATTGTTGCGCCGGCCATTGAAGAAAATATTCAAGAACTGGCCTCGGTTGAGTCGCTGGCAACCGAACTTCGCGCAGCGTGGCTGGCGCAGCATGCAATCGGTGTGATTCACGGTCGCATGGACAAAGCTCAGCGGCAGGCGCTCATGGAGGCATTTAGAGCCGGTGAGGTTCGGGTACTCATTGCGACCAGTGTTATTGAGGTAGGCATTGATGTACCCAATGCCACCGTTATGATTGTGGAGCATGCCGAGCGTTTTGGTTTGTCGCAGCTGCATCAATTGCGGGGGCGGGTGGGGCGCGGTGATCAGCAATCTTATTGCGTTTTAATCGCCGACGAGGATGCGGGGGCCGGCGAAAAAAATCCTCGACTCGCCGCCATGGTAAAAACGTCCAGCGGCTTTGTTATTGCCGAGGAAGATCTGAAAATCCGCGGCATGGGCGAAATTGTCGGCACGCGACAAAGTGGACGGCCCGATTTTCATCTGCCGGAGTTGTTATTCGATGAAGCCTTGTTATCTCTTTCCCGGCAGGACGCCTTGGCTTTGGTGCAGCGCGACCCGCACCTGATTTCACCCGAGAGCCGCGTGCTCCGCCAGGCGATGCGCCGACAATATGGCGATATGCTGTGGCTTGCGGATGTTGGCTGATGGTGGTCCAAGGCTCAAGCCATGTGATGTCAAAGGAGCAATAGCGGCGTGGAATCTTCTACGGTTGATTTGCTCAACTCTGAACTGCTTCGCGTGCTCTCACCATTGCGCTTTGCGGGCCATCGCAGTATGGCTTCTGCGCAAGGTCGCCGGCTTGCGGGAAGCCGCGGCGCAAGCATTGAAATCGCAGACTTTCGCCCCTATGTGCAGGGAGACGACATTCGCTTTTTAGATGTCCATGCTTTAGCACGTTTTGATCAGCCTTTGCTGCGGCTTTTTATGGATCAGCGCGCCATGCCGGTGCATATTTTTGTGGATGATACGCCCAGCATGCGCGTGGGAACCGGAGAAAAATGGCTGCGGGCATGCCAACTTGCCGCCGCGTTGGGTTTTGTGGCGCTCAATGGAGAAGATCGCCTGTCTCTCCACAGGCTCTCTGCACACCATGGCAAGAGCTTAAACCAAGGTCTGCGCTCGCTTGCGGGCACGGGATGCGCAACGCGCATGTTGAAGTGGCTCAATGCACCGAGTGAGTCATCCGGCCCCATTCAGCCTGAGTTCATCGCTCCCTGTCTTGGCCGTTCGGCGTTTGGTGCATCGGTGGTGATCAGCGATTTTCTGGATGATACCGATTGGCGCAGCATGCTGCAGGTTCTGCGCGCGAAAGGCCAGGACGTGATTATGCTGCAGGTGTTGTCTGCGGACGAATTGAATCCACCACTCGTCGGCAGCATGCGTTTGCGTGATGTCGAAATCGGTGTCATACGCTCAATCAATGCATCGAATGTGGCTTTGTATAAGCGCAACTTGCAAGGATGGATGGACTCGTTGCGCGCTGCGGCGCAAAAAATGGGAGCGAGCTATATGCTTTGCAACACCGGTGAAAAGACGCTGCGAGATTTGATTGGGCAGATGTGTCGCGCAGGAATTCTGACATAAGTTGAGAAAAAAAATAATTTTTCTGTTGCCAAAATGCCATAGGTGCCGATAACTTACGCATACGGACCAATCACATGCTGAAATCCGAAAGGGGGTGATACGCATGGCCGCAAAGAAAAAGAGCGCGAAGAAAAGCGCCAAAAAGTCGTCTAAAAAGAAGAAGTGACGACGCCGCGGTTGTGACGTACACAACCGCCGGCCAATCGGCTGGTAACGCCGTGGCCAACAAACCTCGCCGACGGGCATCGAATGTGCATGCAGGTCGGCGAGGTTTTTCTATTTTTGCTCTCTGCCCGATGCGATGTTGCTGCCGCCGGCCATATCGCCTGCGTTTCAACACAACTGCTTTAACCGCTTGCAGGCGATTGCCTGTTCCGGCCGGGTTGATCTGGTGGTTTTGCAGTTAAGACTAATCGTATACACTTAATGCCATGAGAAAGATTGCTTTGTTCAATCAAAAGGGCGGCGTAGGCAAAACCACCACCACGGTAAACTTGGGTGCCGCCTTGGCGGCGGCGGGCAAACGCGTTGTGTTGGTTGATATGGACCCGCAGGCTAACCTGTCGTTTCATCTTGGATTGGATCAGACCAAAGTATCGCTTAATACGTATCAGGTTTTATGTGAGGGTGTATCGCTGGCCGCAGCCTGTGTTGAAGTAGCTCCTAACCTGCTGGTCGCCCCGGCAACCACCGACCTTGCCGGCGCTGAAGTTGAACTCGTTGAAGCCGCACAACGCGAACTGCGGCTGAAGACGGCGGCGGAAGCGGCACTATTTGTCGCAGATTATGTGCTGATAGACTGCCCGCCGAGCCTTGGTTTGCTCACGCTGAATTCGTTGTGCTTTGCCGACGAAGTCATTATTCCCCTGCAGGCACACTTTTTGGCACTGCAGGGAATGGCGCGTTTGCTCGAGACCTGCCAACTGGTGCAGCAGCGACTCAATCCACGGCTTCGTATTTCAGGTGTATTGTTCTGTCAATATGAGGCAGCACCTCGGCTCTCCGGCGAGGTTGCCGAAGAAGTAGAAACGTTTTTTGCCGCCGCCCGTGAGCAGGATGTCCCATGGAACCGTACCCGGGTATTTGATACGCAAATTCGACGGAACATTAAACTTGCCGAAGCGCCAAGTTTTGGCCAGAGCATCTTTCTTTATGCCCCATCAAGCGCCGGCTGTGCCGACTATGCCGTGCTCGCCGAGGAAGTCATGAAAATGACCGAGGCCTCCGATGTCGGTGAAAGGCCCGGCCTTGCCGAAAATCAGGAGCCTGTAGTGGAACAGGCCATAACGGTTACGATAGGGGAAACCCCGGCCGCCAGTTTTGAAACACAGCCTCAATAACGACCGAAATATTGCCGCGTTCGTGGGCTAGCCTTCGTGCATGATACCGAATCTGGCACCTGGCCCCGCTCGTTGGTGTCGCGTGCTGCGAGCCTAGCGGCTTGGCCATACGTCGTTCCAGGTAAATCCTTCCCGTACCGTCAGGGCCAGTAGCAGCGTGCGCCTTTCATGCATGTTCGCAATCGCCCTGGCAAATAGTTCATCAGAAGCCACTGGTATTCCCGCCTCGCGTAATTCTGCAAGCTTTGGAGGAGGAGGGATTTCGGTGGGCTTGACCACAAACGTGGTGCGCAGCGTATCGAGGTATTCGGTAATGGCCTGGCGCACGGCGCCTAGCGAAGGCAGATCAAGTCGGCACCCGTCGGCCATGCCGCATTCCAGCACGGTTATTACCTCGTCAATAATGGCGATGTTGGGGCCTATGGCGGCGCTGCGCCGGGTGGCAAAGAAAAAATAAAGCACCGGATAGGTGACGTGGCTTTCAGCAAGGAGCGTAAGGCTCGACACCAGTGAGGCAAAGTGTGGCGCCAGCGCGCTGGTGTCGGCGCCGTTCCAGCTGCGAATAATGATGTCCGCCGGCGAGTGACCCAGGCACCAGATATTCAACGCTACTTGCCGCTTTTGCGTGGCGGCGTTGATTACCGGCACCAGATATGCCAAAGCCAATCCAAGCAGTACGAATCCCGATCCGGTGGCAAGATCGGTCGCAATTTTAAAAGCTCCACCCTGCGGAATATAATCGCCCAATCCGAGCGTGAAGATGGTGTACCCCGTAAAGTAAATTCGGCTGCAAATGTCGGCGGGCTGGTGGGTAGTCGCGTTAACGACGGCCGATGGTGCCGAGACAAATATAAGCGTCCAGCCCAGCCAAACCAGGCTCGTCCAAAGCGTCAAACTCATAAGCACCACAAACAAGCCGGCGATACGTTGTACGCGCAGCCCCGTGCTGAGCCGAACGCGTCGAAGCAGGTACCCCATCCGCGGGTAGAGGTAGTTGGTGAGTGGCCCCGCACCTTCGAGGAAGGCAGTCCAAAGCATGTCTACTGCGGCCAGCAGGAGTATCAGCAATCCGCCGACAAAAAGCAGTATGTTCGTCATTTGTGCGTTTCCGTCATGGACGAGTCAGGGGGTGTATTGGCATCGCCCAGCGAAATCGTGCCCGGGGGGTTGGCAAGGTCCGCGGCGGCCAGCAGGGCGGGTTCGAGGGATGCGATATCGTAAGCGCCATTAAAGCGCAGTCCTTGTATATAAAAGGTGGGTGTTTTGTTGACGCCGCTCTGCACACCGCTCTTAATGTGTTGCTGCAGGGTGGCTGAAAGCGTTGGATCATCCAATGCCGCAGAGAACCTCGCCGGGTCAAGTCCGATTTCAATTGCGTATTGGGTTAAGTTATCGCGTGCGAGTTGCGGACTTCGCGAAAATAGCAGGGCGTGCATTTGCCAGAAAAGTCCGTTTGCGTGGGCTATTTCTGCCGCGAGTGCAGCGTGCCGCGCCAGTGGGTGAGCTTTGGCCAGTGGAAAGTGTCGCCATACAAAACGAATGATCTGCGGATGTCTACGGAGTAGCTCTTGTGCGTTGGACTCCGCGGCTTGGCAGTGCGGACACTCATAATCGCCAAACATAACGAGCTGCACTGGCGCATGAAGTGACCCAACCGCGTGATCTTGGTCGTTTACCGGCGGAGTCAAAGCTGGCCGCGGCGCCAGTGGTAGATTGTGTGCCATGCTGTACTCCCAACGATTGCCCGCCATATTGGCAGCAGAAGTTGCTGCTGTCATATGCGATTAAAGCTTGGCAAGCGCAGCAAAAATACCATCCGCACCCGGGCTTACATCCATCGAGGCAAGGTGACTCCATCGTATAATGCCCGATGCATCAATTACAAATAATGCCCGCTGCGCTACGCCCCAATCGTGGTGATACACGCCATAGAGACGTGCAACATGCCCCTTGGGATGAAAATCCGCCAGCAGTGGAAAATCCAGAGACCGGCTCTTGGCGTAGGCCTTGTGACAAAAAGCGCTGTCAACCGAAATGCCCAGAAGCTGCGCGTTATAGGCGTCAAAGTCCTCGATCACTTCGTTGTACAGCGCAAGCTGATCGCCGCACACCGGGCTGAAGTCCGCTGGGTAAAATGCCAGCACGACCGGCCGCCCGCGAAAATCCTTCAGTTCTACGGTTTTTCCCACCTCCACCGGCAGAGCAAAATGGGGCGCGGGTGTTCCGGCCGCAAGGATGCCAGACGGATACACTGCGTTGCCGACATCCGAGGTGGCTTGTGTAAAAGTATTTGTTTGCGCATCGCATGGCTGGCTCATCGAGTACTCCAAAGGTGCTCAACTGAATCGAAACCGACATGGCCTGCCACCAACGGTTGGCTGATCGCCAAATCGAACATGCAGGTAGTGTAATCCAGCATGGGCCGACGTCCAAATATCCATGCACATTATCGCCGTCGCTTGGCCTAAATGGCGGCGATAGTAGGCACCACTGAACGAGGGGGCTCGCAACTTCTGCCGAAGGAGAGCTTAGTGGGTTCGAATGCGTCGCTTACGGGTTACAATTCGCATGACCGCGCTGAATATCGTAATCAGGCTTACCAATACAAGCGCTGCAGCCCAGGACTGGTGCACCTGGCTCGGTACGCTCGACTGGCTGTAAAAGTAAATGCGTTCCGGCAACGAATCCATTTGATCGCTTGGGTTGTACGTCATGGCCGTGTTGCCGAACGATGTGAAGAAAAGCGGGGCGGTTTCACCGGCTACACGCGCCACCGCCAGCAGGATGCCTGTGACGATGCCCGACATGGCCGTCGGTAAAACCACCCTGACCAATGTTTCAGCTTTGGAGGCGCCCAAGGCTGCAGAAGCCTCCCGGTGGGCGCGTGGTACCAGACGCAGCATTTCTTCCGATGCTCGGGCTACGATGGGAACCATGATAAACGCCAAGGCTACGCCACCGGCCCAGCCGGAGTAATGCCGCGGAATACCCACCCACGCCTGTATATGCTGCACAATATCTAAAAAGGTTCCCATGAAGCCGGTTAACTGCTTGCCATGGTGATGTACCACCATAACGGTATAGACCAGCACACCTAAGAGGACGGTGGGCGTGCCGGCCAACACATCCAAAACAATGCGAACAATATCGGAGGACCATCCCTTACGGGCGTACTCAACGAGGTAAATACCGCAGAGCATGCCGATGGGCACACCCGCTACGCTTGCCAAACCAACCAGAATCAATGTTCCCACGATTGAATTGCGCATGCCCATGGGAGTATCCAGTGGCAAATGCGTAAGAAAGTCGAGATTTAAATAACGAACGCCCTCAAAGAGCATGTACCCAAAAATCAAAAAAAGCACTGATAGAGCCGCAGCAGCCGAAGCGGTACAAACCACAACTGCACTGACATTAACAATCCGGCGCCACAGACCAGACCGCCCCATCGCCTTAAACGCTACCGGCTGGACAAATTCGTTCGGGCCGCTCGGTGTCGGTGAAAGATTTGCTGTTCCATCCGCAAGGTCGCTCGGCATGACCTACTCCTCACTCGCGTGTCGCGTGCCAATGCGGTTGATCATAAACCTCGCTGCGAGCGTTGTCACAAGGGCGCTTACCAGCAGGGTCAGCGCCACATACATCATGGCGCTAAAATAAATGGGACGGTCCGCCTCCAGAAATTCGTTGACAAATACGCCCGTAAGTGTTTGGCCGCCCGCAAATAAGCTTGACGATATGCGATCTGTATTCCCAATGACCATAATGATGGCCATGGTCTCCCCGATGGCACGCGCCATGCCCAGCATGGCTGCCCCAAAGATGCCGACGCGGCAATAGTTGATCGCCAGCCATGTCGTTTGCCACCATGTGGCTCCCAAAGCATACGCTCCGTGCTCAATGGAGTCCGGAAACTGCAGCAGCACATCGCGTGTGATGGCTGTGATAATCGGCAAAATCATAATCGCCAAAATAAGACCGCCCGCGAGGTAGTCGGTGCCGGAAGGTCCGCCGTGAACGAGGTTCGCCGGAAAATACTCCGGCAGCGGATACTTGGGCGTACTGCCCGGGTAATACCCCAGCTTAATAAGATGAATATTATGCAGCGCGTTGTACAGCCACGTCTCGGGGTAGTTCTGAAGCCAGGGAGACATGATAAAAGCCCCCCAAAGCCCGTAGACAACACTCGGAATTGCCGCCAGCAGCTCGACTAAAAATGAAACCGGCCCGGAGAGCCAGCGCGGGGCGATGCGTACAATAAAAACAGCGGTGCCTATGCTAACCGGAACGGCCAGCAGCAGCGCGATGAAAGTGGTCAGGGCTGTGCCGTAGGCGAACGCCAGCACGCCGTAGTGGTCGTGGCCTTTGACAGGGTCCCAAACCGAACTTGTGAAAAAATGCCAGTTGACCTTGACCAGAGCCATCCACGCGCCGTCGAGCAGCACTAGAAAGATCAACGCCAGCAAGCCGAACATGGCCAGCACACCGCTGATCGCCAGCCCGGCTACCGTGCGGTCAAATATCTCGCGTAATATGCGACGCCGACGATTGAACGGTGCAGTTGCGCCAGGGGGTAAGCTGCCAATACTCATTAACACCAAACCAAAAATCAAACAGGGGATTCCCGGCCTTGCAGCCGGGAACCCCTGAGGTACCGTAGCAGCCGCCGCTCGCCAACGTCGGCGTCTGCATCATTTTAAATCAATCAGTACGAGAGCTTTTCGCCCTTCCATCGTACCTTTTCCAAGTTGGTCAGAACTTGCTTCTGCATGGCGGGGCCAAGCCGAATGTACTGAAGTTCCTTGGCGTAATTCTGACCTTTGGTCAAAATCCAGTGAATAAACTT
>JABEVB010000097.1 GCA_013044165.1 Phycisphaerales bacterium | reverse complement strand
GGGCATCATTCCGGTTATACGCCGTTGAAGCGGGCGCACAATCTTGAGCGCGTTCTGGGCGTAAAAGAATTATATATTAAGGACGATTCGGCCAACTACCCCACATGGAGCTACAAAGAGCGTGTGGTATCGGTGGCTATCACCAAAGCAATTGAACTGGGCTACGACACGGTAGGCTGTGCGAGCACCGGCAACCTCGCCAACAGTGTAGCGGCCCATAGCGCCATGGCCGGGCTGAAGGCCTTTGTCATGATTCCGCATGATTTGGAACAGGGTAAGGTGCTGGGCTCGCTGATTTTTGGCCCGCAAATGGTTCGCATACAGGGCAATTATGACGATGTGAACCGATTGTGTTCTGAAATTGCCGACAAATACAAATGGGCGATTGTTAACGTGAACCTTCGGCCGTTTTACACCGAGGGTGCCAAGACTTTTGGCTTTGAAGTTGCGGAGCAACTCGGTTGGAACCTGCCGCAGCATACCGTATGCCCAACGGCCGGCGGCACGATATTGCCTAAGATTTATAAGGCGTATAAGGAGCTGATGAGTCTGGGGTTGGTGGCGGAGTCTCATCCTAAAATATATTCTGCGCAGGCGGCTGGCTGCAATCCGGTGGTGGAAGCCATTCGGGCGGGGCGAGATCTGATTAAGCCGCAAAAGCCCAGGACCATTGCCAAGAGCATTGCGATCGGCAACCCGGCGGATGGTTTTTATGTTGTGCACGCGGTAAAGGAAAGCGGCGGCTGGGGCGAAGACGCTACCGATGCAGAAATTATTGATGCCATCAAATTGCTGGCCCGCACCGAGGGCATTTGGACAGAGCCGGCTGGCGGTACCACGCTGGCGGCTACCATCAAGCTGATTAACAGTGGGCGTATACCACGCGATGAGAGCATTTGTGTGTGCATTACGGGCAACGGCCTTAAAACAGTGGAAGTGGTGCAGAACGAATTGACCATGCCACCTTCAATACCCGCCAAGCTGGATGCGTTTGATGCATTTATACGCGATCAGGGCCATGCGGCGGCTGGCAGGGGCAGCGCTAAGCCTATCGCGGCGCCGGTGCCGGCATAAGTGCCTTGGCGGCTAGATGACACCCTCGTTTTGAACAGGAGAAAAGATTTATGGCGGTAAAAGTACGAATTCCCACGCCGTTGCGGCAGCTTACCAACGGGGTAGACACGATAGAAGTGCCGGCTGGTGACATTGCGCAGGTGCTGCAGCATGTGTGCCAGAAATTTGACGGTATGGACAAACGGCTCTTCAAACAGCCGGGCGAGTTAAATCGGTTTGTAAACATCTATTTGAATGATGAAGATATCCGTTTTTTGGAGAACTTGACCACTGCGGTAAAAGACGGCGACGACGTGAGCATTGTGCCCGCGATTGCGGGAGGTTGAAAATGGCTGCAATAAAAAAAAGAGTGTGGCTGACGTTTGGCAGCAAGGCGATGGTGGAAACTCCCGCGCTGTGGCGCATGAGCCGCGAGTACCCGGAAGTTATGTTTGACATCCGCCAGGCGAGCGTGACGGCGGAAATAGGCATTATGGCTGTGCTGTTTGAAGGCCCGCAGGAGGATGTTGCCGCGGCACTAAACATGCTGCAGCAATTGGGCGTTACGGTTGAGCCTATAGAAAAGAGCGTGGTCGAGGGGTAGTTCACACGCTTAGCGGCAACACAAGCAAACTTGTCTGCCTCCGTAGAAGCGTGGCCGCAGGCGGCATTAAGCCCTGGCCGCAACCAAACCCGTAGCTTATGGGTAAAAATTAATTAGAAAGGAATGCCGCATGGCACTCTCGGATATTGCAGAACAACTTGAAAAATCAGACCCGGCGCTTGCCCGTTACAACCGGCAAATGCTGTGGGAGCCTATTGGCATTGCAGGACAAAAAAAGCTCAAGGCAGCGCGCGTGCTGATGGTGGGTTGCGGCGCTTTGGGCACGGTGCTGGCCAACACGCTGGCTCGCGCCGGCGTAGGGCACCTTACCATCATTGACCGCGACTTTATTGAAATTAACAATCTTCAGCGGCAGGTGTTGTTTGACCAGCAGGACATTGCCGATCAATTGCCCAAGGCGGTTGCGGCAAAGAAGAAAATTGGGCAGATCAACTCGGATGTTCAGGTGGATGCGGTGGTGGCGGATGTAAACCATACCAACATTCTCAACTATGCCGGCGGGTGCGATTTATTGCTCGATGGCACGGACAACTTTGAGACACGATTTTTAATTAATGACGTATCCATCAAGCTTAACATTCCGTGGGTTTACGGGGCCTGCATCAGTGCGATGGGGCTGGCCATGGTTATTCGGCCCGGCATTACGCCTTGCCTGCGCTGCGTGTTTGAGACTGTGCCGCCTCCGGGCATGAACCCGACTTGTGACACCGCGGGGGTGTTGGGGCCTACCGTCAATATTGTGGCCAGTTAGCAGGCGATGGAAGCTCTTAAGTTGCTCACAGGCAACATCAATGCCGTGAGTCGCTATCTGTTCAGCTTTGATTGCTGGGATAATCGTTACCAGCAGCTTAACGTGGCCAAGGCGCGCGACATAGCCGATTGCCCGGCCTGCAAACATCATAATTATGAGTACCTCTCGGGGAAATTTGCCAGCAGTACGACCACATTGTGCGGTCGCAACGCTGTGCAGATTTCGCAGCCCGCGGGCAGCAAGATCAACTTTGATCAAATTGCCGCCGGCCTTAAAGCGGTCGGGTCGCCAAGCTTTAATAAGTTTATGCTTAAGTGCACCATCAATGAGGGCCAGGGCGAACGGCAGCGGCAACATGAGTTGACGCTCTTTGCCGATGGGCGGGCGATTATCAAGGGTACCAATGACGCTTCGGTGGCGCGTGCGATATACTCAAAGTATGTGGGCGCCTAGTATTTGCTTGTAGCGCCCGGGGTGATTGATGATGTTAGAACAGGAATGCAGTACATGAGTCAAGAAATTATCAGCGCCATTGAGCAGTGTCGCGGCATGTTGCTGGGCTATTTGAATGGCATTCCCGATGCGCGAGCGGCGGAGCAGCCCGCCGGGCAGGTGAATCATCCGGCCTGGACGCTGGGGCATCTGCTGCTGGTCGAAAATAGCGTGGTGCACATGCTAAGCGGCAAGGCCCCGGTGGACCTGCCCGCCAATTGGAGCGAACTGTATGGTATGGGCAGCAAGCCGGTGAGCACCCGCAGCATCTATCAGCCGTTGGAGTTTTACGTCACAAAACTTGCCGCGACGCGTGTCGGCATGGTGGCGGCGGTTAAGGCGCTTAAGGCGGAAGATTTTGCAAAGCCTTTTCCTGATGAGAAGCTTCGCTCCTTTTTGCCGACCATTGGTCGCGCGGTTCTGTTCGCGGGGCTTGTGCATGAAGGGTATCATGCCGGGCAAATTGCAAGTTGGCGCAAAGCTGCGGGCCTGCCAAGTATCGGCATGTAAAAGTGCCCGAGGTTGTTTATGGTTTTAGTTTTTACTTTAAGGAGTCTACGATGCTTCAGCCTTTTATCGGTACCATCACACATACCCGTAATGCCACGTTGAAACTGGTGAATGATCTTACGGATGATCAACTGGTGATTCAGCCGGCGCCAAAAACCAATCATCCGGCGTGGGTGCTGGGTCATCTGCTGCTGGTGGATTGCAGCTTTTTATCGCTGATTGGTGGAACGCCGCCAACGTTGGATGCCAACTGGAAGGACATCTACGGTGGCGGCAGCACGCCCGTGGCGGACAAAAGCAAATACAAGCCGAAGGCATGGTACCTTGAGCAGTTGGCTCAGGTGCGAGCGGAGATCCTTAAGCGGCTAAGCAGCATTACGCCAGAGGAGCTTGCCAAGCCGCACCCGGACCCGGCGCGCCGCGAGCGGTTTCCGACCGTTGGCCACACCATTTTTATGTATGGCACCTGGCACGAAGGGTATCACGCCGGGCAGCTTTCAACATGGCGGCGTGTGCAGGGTTTGCCGGCGGTTTGATTGAAGTTGGCGGAGTTCTACGGACTTGGCTGCACAGGGGACGGCTTACCCCGACCAACCGCGCATGGGCCTCGGCGGCACATGCTGAAATGATAGGAAATAAATCGCATGGTTGCCAAAGAAGTGACGTATCTGGATAACGCCGCCACAAGCTGGCCCAAGCCGCCGGTGGTGGCCGAGGCGATGTCGCGATTTTTAGCTCAGGATGCCGCCAATCCGGGCCGGGCGGGCCATCGTATGGCCGTGGCCGCCGAGCGCATGTTAGACTCGGTCCGCAAGGAGTTAACGGAGTTTGTCGGCGGGCAGGATCTGCATCGAATGATATGGACCATGAACTGCACCGATGCACTGAACATAGCCTTTAAGAGCCTGCTGCGTTCGGGGGACCATGTCATTACCAGCACGCTGGAGCATAACAGCGTCAGCCGTCCGCTGCAGGCCATGGCCGATTCGGGCTTTATCACGCTTACACGCGTGGATTTTTCGCCAAGTACGGGCTTGATAAGTCCGGAT
>JABEVB010000096.1 GCA_013044165.1 Phycisphaerales bacterium | reverse complement strand
TGCACCCATGATGTAGAAACTCCTTGAACAAAACATTGTTACACCGCCTGTTTTCATTCGCGAGCCGCGGCGACGCCGCTACACAGCCCGCTTGCCGCACCGACTAAGGCGCAAAGCCTGCGCAGCAATGGTACATTCTTGCTTGCCAATCTTGGGGAAACAGCCGATATCGAAAATCCGACTTCGATGGCGGTAAGCCAATGTATCGCGCTCGGTCCAACCACAGCCGCCGAATACCCGCCTTGGTGTGCCCACACAGACCCTCGGCTCGACAGCAGCTCCAGTTAATTCCCCCGCCGCAATCCGTCACGGCGTTTGACCTTAAATCTCCATGCCCAGCGAGCGACATACGCATGCCACGCGCACAAGCTCCCTCCCTCACACTACAGCATAGCAACCCTCGTGCCGCCGCCTTCATATTTTATGGCCGCCGACACACGACACTTTGCTTCGCGGCCGCAAGAGCCTCATATCAGGGCCTTATGATGGCCCTGTCGTTGCGCACACTGGCGCATCGTACGCCCAGCGTAGTTGCCCATCGCGGCCTAAACGCCGCGCAACGCCGACGAGCAACTGCCAACATTATAAGCAGCAGCAGCTTTTGTGCCAGTTTGTTAGGCAACACGGTTCCTCGGATAGAAATCGTTGTCTGAAGACTTAAATCTGGCATTCAGTACGGTTTTTTGTAATCCGATGTTTTCCAAGCACGTTGATTTACGCCGGCAGCCCCGTGTGCTTGGCGTGCCGAGACGGCCGACTGACCAATGAGCAGTACATGGCGCTTAGGCGCGGCACCCCCAACAAATCCGGTTTGTCGCAGTGCGTCTTCGTCAGCTTTAAAGCCTGCACCACGGGGCACCCAAGGAATCGGGCATCAGGACAAACCGAGCCACCAGTCCAAGGGTAATACCATGGATTGCACGCCAAGTATCAACGCCAATCCTATAGTTAAATAAAGAGCCTTTGGCTCCACTGGCCGTTTGCCATAACTGGAATTCGCACTTCGCCCGACGACTTGTCACCCCCACAACGGCCGCGGGCCATACCAACATGATTGAACCGGTAGATCGGCTCACGAATCTCCGCCAGCGTTCGACCACCCTTTCTGATTCCCAGCGCTTCGCAGTTGTCCGCGTTTTACGCTGCTGCATACCGGCGCGGAACTGAGCCCCCGCTCGGCCTCTTCGATGTAATCTCTGTGACGACACTAAAACGTCGTCATGGCGCGTTATGCCACAGTCGGCCGATCTTGACGTTGGGCCGCGGCTTGTGCCAGAGGACGCGACAAATGTGTCGAATCGGCAGCGTCGCACGATAGTATGCGGCTTTGCAACTGCAGCAGAGGCGATTGTTCCACTCCGGGTACCTACCGCACTTATAATCAGCAAAAGCCTGCCTGAACAATAGCCGCACTTCCGATAAAACGGAGAGGTCCCCTCGGCGACGGAGTTAGCAAACAGACGGGCAAATAGAGCAGTGCAGTTAATGTTTCGACCCGTTACCTGTAGAAATCCGGCGGCACAAAGATGCGATACCCTGGTTTTAGATCGCCCAGCGATTTCCACGACACCGAACCATCGTTGTAGCCGATGTTGGCGCCGTCCGGACCATCCGGACTGTGCATATGGTTGCAATTAAAGCCCGTTGACCATAGCGTGTCGGCCCATGACCCATTCGAACCGGTAACCAAGTCAGTAATCAGAATCGTGTCGCCGGGGTCCGTGGGTGATTGGGTAAAAAGGCCATCGTTCGGACTTGCGTAGTCGAAATTTGATGTATCAATCTGGTTTATGGGGTTGATCCAATTGTTGTAACGTGTACTTGAAGGAGTGCCGAAATAAGGATTTGTTGGATTCCAACCCGAACCTGAGACTACGCCGTTCGGCCGCCTGACCCAGTAACAATAGGTCGAATAAACATCCCACCAGTTGCCAGTCGCTATTGATTGAGACTCCAGCTTCTGGGGCCAGCTCGTCAGGAATGACGATCCTTGTGTGGCACTCTCGTATTTTAGCGCGTTAGGTAAATATCCGGGCATCGGCGAGCTACCACCGGAGATATTCAAATTGGCCGAAGCCGCCAAAGGCTCAGCGCCATCAGGGCAGTATACAAAAGCCGGGTCGGTGAGCATGCCATCGGTGTAAAGGCTTGCTAAGCCCCATGCTATACTACTATTGGATCCGCTCCAGGTACCCAGGCTGCCGCACGGGTAATTCTGTTGAAAATTAAGAGGATATTGGTTCTCATTTTCGTTGGAGTATTCCACACAGCCCTGCAGTAAGCTTCTGATATTGGATGCACATACCGTTCGCAGAGCCAGAATGCGTGCTTGAGCCAATGCCGGCAAAAGAAGCGCAATTAGAATGGCAATGATGGTAATCACCACCAAAAGCTCGACGAGGGTAAAAGCCATTCCGCGGCTGCGGGTTGAAAATCTCGCCATAAAGCACCACCAGTTCTATTCATCGCCGCACCGACCTTTGGATCGGTATCAATGCGAAATCCACAGCCGTCAAAGCGCCGGTCGGCAGAGCCTTTTACCACCCTGCCGACGCGGCGATTAAATTACGGATTTGTGATGTCTCTACTAGGCATTCCTGCGGCGGCGACGCAGCAGACCGGCCCCTGCCAGGCTGAGCAGGCCAAGAGAGGCTGGTTCAGGTACCGTCACGGACGCTGCATTAAGACGAAAATTATCCACACTACCTTGGACGGTACCGTTACCAACGTATTGGGCTCCAATGAAAAGGTCCCCCGTAACCGTGCCACCAGTTGTAAACGTAGCCGTGAAATCCTGAAACGTGCCGGCTACCGAGGAAACCCCGGTCGTGCTGCTTAGGATAGCGCCGTTAGCCCAAGGATTGGTCTGGCCGGAACTGGCGTTGATGAGACCGATGTCAACTGCACCATTAACGCGATCAAGCCGCTGGCCTATGGCCACAGTCAGCGTGTAGGTTGTGTTGGCTTGAAGGACGCCAACATCTTGGAAGATGTTGCAAACGCCACCGGTGATTGACTGGTTCAAAAATGCCACATTTGCGCCATCCGCTCCGGAGGGAGTACCTGAGCCAGCTGCTCCGGTATATTCGCCTGAGCTTGGGTTTTCGATTCCAAAATCCTGGAAACCGGAGCCGTTCGTTTCAACATACCCCCAACTGTTGAAGGTCCCGTTATAGGTTCCAGCTATACTATTTGGGTTGAGATGCGGAGCCAAACTATAACTGCCGTCGTTCGGCTCGCCAGCCGCGACGGCCTCAAAGCTGGGGTTCAGGATGGTAACTGGTGTTGCCGAGGCAACACCGGCCAAACTGGCCACCGCAAGCCCGAATGCAGCCATGCAAACCAATCCACGATTTGTGAGATGCAACCTTGACATATAAGAACCCTTTCCTCAAGATAACCACAGCTAACAATCCCAGCCCCAACACAGAGCCACAACGTAGCCGTTACTGTAAAAACCCTCTTTCATCAGACATTTGGTCAACTTTGAACCCAAAGCTGACACTAAACTTCGCCACCCCCTCTCATTTTTGGATGCGTCGGTATGCCCCGTGGCCGCCAAATCCATCAAAATATTGGCAATTAAGCCCTACACACCCAACCACCCCTTAAAACCATACCGACCGTGTGGCTGATTAATGAATAATGACGAATGCTGGAAAATCTATACACTACACTTATTCGCAGACTATTTTGGTATAGTTTTATCGAGGTTGCATCATTAAGTTGTAAGGCTCCAGAATTGCTGGACTGCACCACGGCCGGAGAATGCGTGTGCCGATTGGCGATGATGAACTGGTCAGGCTTCTCCTGCGGGAGCGAGAGGAGTTGTATGCTTATTGCTGGTCCATCCTGCGAAATGACGACCTCGCCGAGGAAGTTTTTCAAGATGTCTGCGCTTTGGCTGTACAGAAGCGCGACACCATCCAGAACGAGCAGCACTTGGCCGGCTGGTTTCGGCTGGCAGTGCGCAACCGCTGCAAGGAGGCAGCTCGCTATCTAGCAACACGGCCAATCTTGTTGGACGATACGCTGCTCGATGCGCTTGATGCCCATTGGCAACAATGGGACTCCGCTCCCGATACCAACCGGCTCGAGGCGCTTCGCCGTTGCATTGAACGCCTCAACAAACGTGGTCGCGAACTGCTGAGCCTGCGCTACACCGACGGGCTTAAATCCGGCGAGATCGCCAAAATACTAAACTGCCGCGTGGAGAGCGTATACATGGGTCTGATGCGACTGCACGAGCGCCTGCGCGATTGCATTCAGAATCATTTGCGGGAAACAAATCAGCCAACTCGCTAACACGAATGGATTCGTCATGACAAACCCGACAGATAATCAATCGTTTCGACCGGGTGACGCCGGCTTTGCACGCCTAAGCATGCTGTTTCTGGAAAATTCACTTCAACCGCATGAGGCCGCAGAGTTGCACCGCATGCTGCTGGCCGACGCGAAGCGCCGACAACAGTTTGTTGACCTCTGCACGCTTCGCTGTGGTATTGACCTGGTGCTAAACCGGCTGACCCGGCAGGGCTCAACCATCGCTATGCCTCCAACCATTGTGCGCTTCAACGAAAAGCCCGGCCCGACGGACGCCGGGCGAGCAATCAAACTGTCCCCACCACGCGGATTGTTGCTTGTGGCCGCGGTGCTCATGCTCTCGCTCTTGATCAACTCTATGATTCTGTGGCTTACGCACTATCCACCCCAGTCCCACCAAGTGGCTATCGTAACAACCGGACTCAATACGCACTGGAGCACAGCCACAACTACAGGCAGCGGGATACTTGCGGGCCAAACCCTCGTGTTGAGCAATGGACTCGCCCGACTGCATTGCAATGGCGGTGCCAGCGTAACAGTACAGGGGCCAGCCACAGTTATGATGCAATCAGCCAACGCCATGCTTCTGACGCACGGCCGGGTAGTGGTGAAGGCCGTCGGCGGGCATTTTGTGGTGCATACTCCCAATGCTGCGGTGCGGGACCTTGGAACATGGTTTGCCGTAGCGGTTGGCGAGCCCAGCGGGACGGAAGTGGGCGTTTATGAGGGAAAGGTGCGCGTTTCGAGCCAATCCAAAGGCGTTGCACCGCCCGCGAGTGAAACACTACGAACCGGCCAAGCCGTTCATGTGGTAGGGACTGTTATACGTCCGGTGTGGAAAATCGGATGGCGGCAGCACTTCGTTGCACACATTGCGACCGGAATTCGCGAACTGGATTTGGTAGACCTGCTCTGTGGTGGTGATGGCACCACCCATTGTCGCGGCGGCGGCATTGATGTTCGCACCGGCATCGCCGGCGCCGTACCACAGATTGGATATTATCGGGGAAACAACGCTTTTCATCGGGTGCCGGCGTTGCCGGTGGTTAATGGGTGCTTTATCCCCGGCAGGGGCGGGCCGCAGCAGATTGACTCCGTCGGCGATAGATTTACCTTTCCCACAACGAATACCTCTGGCTGTTATATATTATGGGCCGGAGACAGATTCCCGGCGTTCAACGCCCCCGGTGTAGATCCCATGTCGCCAATCCTCGGCGGCATCAATTACGCGCAGCACGGCCACGACTTGGTGTATATGCATCCCAACAAGGGGATTACGTTGAATTTGCGCGCCATTCGGCGGCTGCACCCGGGCCTGAAGCTCACACGATTTAAGACTGTTGTAGGAAACACCTACAGGCAGGCCTCAACCAAAGCCCCCGAGTTCGCCCATCTTGCCACAGATATTTGGGTAATTGTCAATGGCAAGGTACGATTTAGCAGGCTACATTTTACTCCATCGAATGGAGCCATATCAGTAGATGTTCCCTTGCACCGCAACGATCACTTTTTGACGATCGCCGACACAGCCGTCACGCCCGATATCAGGTCCCACTGGGTCATTCTTGGCGACCCAGTGCTGCAAACAGCCCCACGCTGATGCCATGGGTAAAGCACGCGTGCGCCTGCTGGCACCCCACCACGCAAAAAGCCTGCAGGCGGGTTCCATCCCAGAAGGCCCTTCTGCGCCATTAAAGGTAGCTTGAAATGGCTGCGAGTCTGGTGCGGTCTCCCGGCGAGCCGCATTGGGCCAGGAACGAACTTATCAGGGTCACGGCGTTGAAGGGAGCAACGCCTCTTATCGCACTTGATCTTGTTAAAAGAGGTCATGCCATGAGATGAGCATGTATCTGCCACTGCCAACAACTTATGTGATACTAACAGATACCACCATATGAAATAGGTGCCCGTATGTGACCGGAGGCGTCGCTTTGTGGATGTGTGTTTCAGGTTTTGACTAACGACAACGCAAGCTGGCAAAGGGTGTTAAGTTGGCGGTTCTTCCGGACTGGTGCCCACCGGGGTCAATAGTTGTCACGATGCATGTACGCTTCTGAGCGGAAAACGGCAGCGCACTTGCACAATCGCCTGCAGCGACGACGTTTGTATCTTGGGTAGTGTGCAATCCCGCCTGACGTCACGAGCCGATTGCCGGTGCGGCAACCCGAATTGGGTCTGCCAATAAATCGCGTGTCAGACCATACAGGGCCGCGTCGGCATGCCGCGCCATGGACTGCAGGCCGATTACCACCGGCAAGCTGGCGGCTAAATAGGGGCCGCCATAACCACAATCGAAACGTCGCCCGAAAAATTGCCTCCTCGAATTGAGGTCGAAACAAAGCAATTGACGCGAATAGCCTTTATAGCTATTATAGACTATGCATTTTTATGGAGTAATGCGTATGAACATCAGCATCGCTCATTTTCGTAACAACATGGCTGACCCGATTAACCGGGCTGTTTACGCCGGCGAACGCGTCATTTTGACCCGCGACGGCAAGCCGGCGGTGGCGCTGGTGGGCCTTGATGACCTGCGGGCGCTGGAAGAACTGGAGAACCAAGCCGACCTGAAAGCCGCCCGTAAGGCACGCAAAGAAAAGGGCGGCGTATCGCTCGAGCGGATTCAGGCACGTCTGGCAAGCCGGTGAGCCATGGCCGTTTACCGTGTCATTGTCAAACCATCTGCCGAAAGGGCACTACAACGCCTGCCGTTGGAAGCGCAGCGCCGCATTGTAGCAAAACTCGCCGAGTTGGCTGTTGAGCCACGGCCGGCCAACGTGGTGAAACTGGTCGGCGACGAAAACCTTTGGCGTATTCGCGTGGGCGTGTACCGCGTGGTTTATGAGATTAAAGAGCGTGAAATACTGGTGTATGCGCTGACCATTGGCC
The DNA here is from genome assembly GCA_013044165.1 of Phycisphaerales bacterium. Lineage (GTDB taxonomy): Bacteria > Planctomycetota > Phycisphaerae > WQYP01 > WQYP01 > JABEVB01. Next base: position 894 of record JABEVB010000096.1, on the reverse strand, counting down.
ACCGCCGTGAAGTTTATCGCGGACTCTAAAGAGGCGTGCGTAACACTGCGAGTCGGCAACCAACCTGCCGGGGCCGCAACATCTACCGGCTTGTTGATTACGAAAGCGTCCCCTTGGCCAAGCTGCCGGATTTAAGCTTGCCGCCGGCCAATGAAAGCGCCCGAGCGACCGGCACCGATAACCTTGCCGATGGTAAAAATGTCTTGGCGCGCCGCTGGGCGCTTGACGGCATGAAACCTGTGAATCTGGTGCAGCCGGTTGGAGTTATGGCCATGCAGGGCCATAATGAAGAAAAGCCAATAGCCATGCAGGAAAGCCGCATGAATATTGGCGATTCAACCGACTGGAGACGAGGGGAATCGAACCCCCATCTGCGCATTGCGAACGCGCCGTCCTCCCATTGAACGACGTCCCCGAATCTCTCGCTTTTAAGAATATCGGATGGATTGCCCCCTTGCAAGCCAAAAATCCTCAACCTGACACTTCGGGCCTGTGATAGTTTCCGCCAAAAGCCAAGGCTGGGAAAATATTCAAGAACCGGGCCACACGAATGCCTTGGGGCGTAATAGCAACGGAACAACCAGTCTCTCGACAATTCGCGGGGCTTTTGTGCCTTCTTTGTGGTGCAGGCTTCCAGCCTGCGGTTCATGACGGAACAACCGCGTCAGCGGCAATGATATTGCCCGCATTCGAGGCCATTCCCGCAAACTGGGATTTCAACGCCCGACCCGCAAAAAGTCAGATTGCACGCGGTGATCGCAATCACCGTCCGCCGCGCGGCGTAACATACCTCCACACCTCGCGCCGACCGACAGTAAAATTGGAACGCCGGCTCTCGCGGTGCGCGCCACCTGAGTGCGTTCCGCCCGACAGGCACGCCGGAAAGACCAATTT
>JABEVB010000095.1 GCA_013044165.1 Phycisphaerales bacterium | reverse complement strand
CCCGCGCTGCAGTTGGTGAGGCATTGCAACGCTGTGCGGGGACGATACAATTTTTGCCGTTGAGTTGAGAATCATCTCGGCTGCGTGCGGAGCGATCCTTTGGAAAATGATGTGCCACGAGTTGGCCTTAAGCCACCATTGCCATTGATTCTGGGCGTGGTGGTTGTGCTGATTGGCGTAATTGTTCTGGCGGTGCAGGCGCATCATAAAATTGAGCATAACATGGGGCGGCACCAGCATATTGACGCCTTTGATTCTTACATGAAGGTTCTGCCCGGCTTTTTGTACCAGAATAAACCGTACACCAGCGACCGCTTTCCACTGCCGCCGTTTGCGATGCTGTTTGTAGCCCCGTACACGCACCTGTCGCGGCCCGATGCGCAGGCGGCTTGGGTGCTGACCAAGGCTGTCATGATCGTTGGCATATTTATGCTGGCACTCTCAATGGTGCGCCGGGCGGGAGGCGATGTGCCTTTGCCGGCGCTGCTGCTGGTATGTGCGGGTTGGTTTTTTCCGGTCATTGGCGATGTGCAGGAGGGGCAGATGAACCTGCTTATGCTGCTGCCGCTGGCTGCAGGTTTATGGATGGCGCAGGTGGAAACCGGCTGGGGAGACGCTGCCGCCGGCTTGCTGGTGGCGATGGCGATATGTATTAAGGTTACGCCGTTGGCGTTTGTGGCATTTTTTGTTTATAGGCGACGATGGCGGATTACCGGATGGCTTGTTGCGGGAATTGGCGTGTGGCTTTTTGTGGTGCCGGCCATGGTCTTTTCGTGGCGGCAGAACATGGCCTGGCTGGGACAATGGGCGCACATTATGCTTAAGCCGTATTTGGTGCATGGAGCAGTCAAGTTTTCGAATGGAGAATCTATACCAGAGTTCGTTAAGCGATTGCTGTCGCATTCGCCGGCATGGGTTAACAAACCACATGGACTTACCGAGCCGCACTACATTAACATTGTCAACCTGTCGTCGGGTGCAGTGGAGTGGATCAGCCGCGGCATTTTACTGATCTTGGCGGTTGGCGGGGCCTGGTGGGCGCGGCGCTCTATGCCGAGCTTTCGCTGCAGGCGGTATGTGATGGAGATTGCCTGCGTGGGCGCATTTATGTTGTGGGCTTCGGAACGCACCTGGGTGCCGCACTATGTCACGCTGATTTTCGCGCTCATGGCGGTTGGTATGATTGCGGGGGATGCCGAGGCCTCACCTGCAGCACGCGGGCGAGCCTGGGGCGCACTGGGATTAACGGCATTTTTTATGTTGTGGACGAGCGACATTGCCAAGGTGCTGGGGCATAATGGACGGCATTATGTCAATGTGTTTGATGTGGTGTTATGGTCTTCGCTGGCGTTGGTGCTGGCGATGATGTTCAGCGGTTACTTGCCGGCGGTGGCAGACCGGGCGTGGGGTGGCAAAGCAATGACGCCAACAGCCACGGGCGGCAATGTTGGAGAAGCAATTCATGGCTCATGAATGGACGGCCCCAATTCCGACGAAGGTATTTTTTACCAAAGGCGTGGGGCGGCACAAATATCTGCCGCAGTCGCAGGAATTGGCATTTCGCCATGCAGGCGTTGAAAAGTTTAATCTGGTGCAGGTGTCGGGTATTTTGCCCTCGAAGTGCAAAATTGTGACTCTAAGTGACGGCTTAAAACACCTGATTCCGGGACAAATTGCCTTCAGCGTGGTGAGCGAGTCAAGTTCGGATGAGCCTAATCGGTTGCTATGCGCTGGCATTGGCGTGGCAATGCCTATTCGTGATCAATATGGATACATAAGTCGGCATCAGGGTTACGGCATGACCGAGGAAAAGATCGGCGACTTTGTTGAAGACATGGCCGCCACCATGCTGGCCACCACGCTGGGCATAGAGTTTGACCCCGCACGCAACTACGATGAGCGGAAAGAGATCTACCGCATGAGCGGCAACATTGTGCGAACGCGCAACATCGTGCAGACAGCCGAAGGCGACAAGCATGGCTTGTGGACGACGGTTGTGGCGGCGGCGGTGTTTTTGTTGTAACAGACCTCTGCGATTTATCGGTGCGATTGGCGACTGCCTACACAGCAAGGCGTTACGTTGGCTTGGGAGCGTTTGGATGGCCTCATGGCTACACTGGTTTAGACGTGATCTGCGACTGCGCGACAATGTGGGGTTGTACGCGGCTTGCCAGGCAGGTGACGCGGTGGCTGGCATTTTTGTAATTGATAAGCGATGGTTTGCGGCCGACAGTGAAAAAATCGGACCGTTTCAAGCGGCATTTTGGCTTGAGGCGGTGGCGGAACTGGCCCGCTCGCTGGCCAAACACAACATCAACCTGCATGTGCAAAGCGCCGGCGACCCGGTAAAGGCGGTGGTGGAGCTTGCACAAAAGCTCGAGGTTGCGGGAATTACATTCAACAAAGATTACGAACCAATGCAAATGGCTCAAGACCGGCGGTTGGCGCAGCAATGCGAGAAGCTCGGCATAAAATGTCGCGGTTATAAGGATGCCGTTGGCTTTGAGGAGTTTGAGATATTAACCGGTTCGGAAAGTCCCTATACGGTCTTTACTCCATATAAGCGGGCTTGGTTGACAAAGTTAACCGCCGAACCGCAGGTGCCGCGAGGGCTGCCCAAAAGACCCAGTCGCGCCTTGCCAGCCGGGGGGAAGATTCCGACGGCGTTAGCGCTGGGCTTTGAGTCGGTACAACTTCAATTGGCGACGGGTGAGAGCGGCGGCGCCCGGATGCTGGAGTTTTTTTGTGGCGAGGCGGTGTATGCCTATCAAAATGAGCGCAACTTTCCGGCACGGGAGGGATGTTCGCGGTTATCGGCCCATTTGAGCTGCGGCACAGTATCGCCGAGGCAGTGTTTTGAGGCGGTGCGGGCTGCACAAGGCGCGGCGGGGCGGGCTAAGCCGCTGCCAGGCGCGCTGGCCGGATGCGATACATGGCTTTCAGAACTGATTTGGCGCGAGTTCTATAAAATGATTTTGTTTCATTTTCCGCGGACGGTCAGCCAAGCTTTTCAGATGCGGTATGCCAACATTGCATGGGCCAACGATGCTGCCGCCGTGGCCGCGTGGAAAACCGCGGCCACGGGTTACCCCATCGTAGATGCGGCCATTAAGCAAATTTTGACAACCGGATGGATGCACAATAGGCTGCGCATGATTGTCGCCATGTTTTTGACCAAAGACCTGGATGTAGATTGGCGCATTGGCGAGCAGGCCTTTATGCAATGGTTGATAGATTATGACCAGGCGGCCAACGTTGGCGGCTGGCAGTGGAGTGCCGGTACCGGTAATGATGCGGCACCTTATTTTCGTGTGATGAACCCCATTTTGCAGGCTCAGCGATACGACCCTGATGGCGCTTTTGTACGCCATTGGTTGCCGGTGCTTAAAGATGTGCCCACCAAGTTTGTTCATGAGCCTTGGCTTATGCCGCCGGCCCTGCAACGCGATTGCCGCTGCGTTGGCGGCAGCGATTACCCCAAGCCTGTGGTAGACCACGCGGCAGCTCGACTGCGGGCGATCGCCCGCTTTAAGCCAGACAAGCCGTCGGGGCCGGACCGATAGCCGACTGGCGTGGAGGCTCGGTACAATATGTTTGAAAATGCGTGTGGCAAATCGCCTATATTTGATGGCGGAAGGCTGAACGCTCAACGCTCAACGTTAGGGTCGTTGGGATAGCCAGAAGATAAAATCAAAGGAGTTCGTATGAAACTGCGAAGGCAATCAAGTTGGTTCAACATCGTGCGGGCACTGCTGACACTCCCCGTGGTGGGGGCGCTGCTGGTGATGGGAGCATGCAGTCAACACACGGGCGCAGGCGCTAATGCGGGCCGAGCTTCGACTTCCGCCGCGATGGTAGCGGAGCCGACAGATCCGCTGGCACGCCTCATGGCAGGTAACGAGCGATTTGTGCATGGCCAGATGCTGCATATGGATCAGTCTGCGGCTCGGCGCGGCGAACTTGTGGCGGGGCAACATCCTTTTGCCGTGATAGTGTCGTGCTCTGACTCGCGCGTGCCGCCCGCGGTCATTTTTGACCAGGGGCTTGGCCAATTGTTTGTGGTGCGGTTGGCGGGCGAAGTGGTGGACCCTGCTGCCATTGGCAGCGTGGAGTACGCGGTTGAGCACTTGCATGTGCACCTGATTATGGTGCTGGGGCACGACCAATGCGGCGCGGTGAAGGCAGCGATGCAGCCCGGAAAGTTTAGTCCAGACCTGAATGCGGTGGTAAGCCGCATTGAGCCGGCGGTGGCGGCCGCACGGGGTGAACCAGGAGACATGTTTACCCATGCCATAGACAAAAATGCCGAGCTGCAGGCGAGCATATTGGCCAAGAATGCGACGCTCGCCGCAGACATCAAAGCCGGCAAGCTCAAGATTGTGGCGGCGCGTTATCAGTTGGCTTCCGGTAAGGTATTGCTGCTTACCAAGGGGGCCGCACATTGATGGAGCGGTTGCCGCACCGTTATGTTTGCCGGGCGAGTTTATGGGGCGAGCCACAGCGGCAGCCGAGGGGCTGCGCTTACGGTATGAAAGTTGTGTGATTGGTATTGGTACTTGGTGTAGTATATTGGCATGACTGATGGCAAGCCCATTGCATTACCGCAAATTCCTCCAGCTGGCAGCGGCTCGACCGGGCCTTGGTATGCCGGCGGTTTGCGTTTTGCCTGCACACAATGTGGTAACTGCTGCACCGGCGGACCGGGTTTTGTGTGGCTCACATATGCCGATATGCTGCGGATAGCAAAGTTTCTGGATATGCCATTGGACAAGTTCACGGGGCAGTATGTGCGCCGATTGCCGGAGGGTTTCAGTTTGACTGAACGCCGCAATTACGATTGCATATTTTTGCGCCGCGAGAATGGCAAAGCCATGTGTGGAATATACCCTGTGCGGCCGATGCAATGCCGCACCTGGCCATTTTGGAATCAAAATCTTAAAAGTCCACATTCCTGGGACCTGGCTGCCGATCGCTGCCCTGGTATGAAGGCTGCCGAAGGTCCGGTGCATGCACTAGAGCATATCGAAGCATGCCGCAATCATCCCGAATCACCGTAAGCCGCAAGCTGTTTATGCCGGCATTCGGGCTTGAACGATAAATTCGTATAAATTGGAGTCACTCGGCCGAGCGGAGTGACAAATTTATTTTGAGCAGCGATTGATTGTTCGGCAGACTTGCAGAGAGGATGGAATTGCGGCAAGGAAGGCCACGAGTTGGGCTGCCAGATATAATGGCTGGCGGCTATTTATCGCACGCCTGAGTTG
>JABEVB010000094.1 GCA_013044165.1 Phycisphaerales bacterium | reverse complement strand
ATACATGGGGCCGAGCATGTTTTTGTTTGCCGTTGGGGTTGCATTTTTCTTTTTTCTGGTATTGCCGGTGCTGCTGAAGTTCACCATGCAGTTTAACACGCAATTGCCGCCACCCTCAGCACAGCCGTATGGCGTGGAAAAATGGTTGTACCCTGCGACCTCCAGCCCTGCGGATTTTGCCAAACTGCCCAGCGGCAACAAGGCTCACCTTCTACAGATACCGATTGTACGGTCGGATCCGACGAAGTTTGCGCCGGGCGCGGCGGTCATGTGGTACAACGCTATGGACCATCAGCTAAAAGTGCACGTTAATCAGTTGACGCTTGCCTTGAGCACAGTGCCCGCAAATTCAATTTTTGCGTCGTATCCTCTGTTTAAAGAATATCGCAGTTTTGTGGTTATTATGTGCCTCATATTCGGCCTTTCATTTGAATTGCCGATGGTGATGCTTATTTTGTCGCAAATCGGCATTGTAAAAGCGTCACAATTCCGCAAAATGTGGCGCATCGCGATTATGACGCTGGCAGTAACGGCGATATTGCTGGCTCCCTCGCCTGATGTATTTACCTTTTTGAGCGTATTTATTCCGCTGGTACTTCTGTATGTGCTGGGCCTGATTTTGGCGACCGTAGCTACCCATCGGCGCGAGCTTGCCGATGCCCGCGATGAAGCTGAGTACGCGCGTGAAACGCAGGAGCATGAAAATCGCGACAAGGGCGACGAGGCATAAGGCCGCAGGTAGCGGTTGTTTAAGTTCATTTTAACAGTGAGATTTCATGGCAGTAGCGGAACTTAAGGATATCACCAAAGCCTACAGCGGCCGAAGCATACTTCGCGGCATCACGCTGGATTTGCAACCGGGGCAGCGCGTAGGCCTTGTTGGTCCCAATGGCGCGGGCAAGACGACGCTGGTAAAAATACTGGCTGGCGTAGAGGAGGCTGACGCGGGCGAAGTACAAGTATCACAGCAGGCTACCTTAAGCTACGTTTCGCAAAAGCCGCGGCTGGACCCTGAAAGTACGCTGCAGCAGCAAGTATCGCTGGTTTTTGCCGAGTTGCATGCAGTGCAGCATAAAATGGAACAGGCTGCCGCAGCCATGGCCGAGCATCCATCAGGGCCGCTGCACGATCAGGCCATTGCAGAATATGACCATTTGCAGCACCATTTTGAACACATGGGTGGCTGGGATATCGAACGACGGCTGGACGTGGTGATGCAGCAACTGGGGTTTAAGCAGGCGGACTATTTGCTGCCCATCAAGGCGCTCTCGGGTGGGCAAAAGTCCCGCGCACAGCTTGCGCAAATGCTGCTGATGGGGCCTGACCTGCTGCTTCTGGATGAACCGACCAATCACCTTGATCTTCCCATGCTGGATTGGCTCGAGCAGGCGCTTTGCGAAATGAGCGACGCGGCCATGCTGATTGTAAGCCACGACCGCTACTTCCTGGACAGTGTGGCTACCGACATTATTGAAATGAGCGAGGGCCGCATAGAACACTATCCGGGCAATTATTCAGACTACATTGTGTTGCGCGCCGAGCGTATGCTCACGCGGCAGCGTCAATTCGATCAACAGCAGGCGTTTATTGCCAAGCAGGAAGAATACATTCGGCGATTTCAGGCAGGGCAACGGGCGCGGCAGGCGCGAGGCCGCAAAATCCGCCTGGGCCGATTGAAGGAAACCGCGCTGGCTGCGGAGCCTCGTGGAAAAAAGGCGGATATTATTCTCAATCTTGCCATATCGCGTCACAGCGGCCACGAAGTACTCAAGGTGCAGGACCTGGCCAAGTCGTTCGGAGCCAAAGAGTTGTTCCGGGCATTGGAGTTGAATGTTATTCGCGGTTCACGCATTGGCATTGTTGGGCCTAATGGCTCCGGCAAGAGTACGTTGCTGAACATTTTGGCAGGGAATTTGCAGCCTGATGCCGGCACGGTTCATTGGGGGCATGCGGTTGCGCTGCAGTTTTATCAACAGGAACATCAGGACCTGGACCTCAAGAAGAATATTTTTCAGGAACTGCGGGCGGCCCGCCCAACCGCATCGGAACAGGACCTGCGCGACCTTGCGGCTCTTTTTCAGTTTCGGGGTGATGATATCGAAAAGCCGGTGGGGGTACTGTCCGGTGGAGAAAAAGCTCGCGTAGCCATGGCTAAGCTGCTGCTCAAACCCACCAACACGATTCTGATGGACGAACCGACAAACCACCTCGATATGGACACCTGCCGTGTGGTGGAGGCGGCGCTTGATAGCTACGATGGGACGCTCATACTCGTATCACACGATCGGTACTTTTTAGATAGCGTCTGTGATCAGTTGTTGGTTCTGGAGCCGGGTGACCAGGGCCCCGCCTGGCGATTGTTTGATGGTTCATACAGTGAATATCTCGACTTTAAGCGTGCTGAAAAAGCCAAGGCGTCGGCTCAGGAGCGGCAGCGCCGCGAGAAGGACAACATCGCTAAACAGCGTGGCAGCTCTGCTCCGGGCGCCGTCAAAGCAAGCACGCCAGCTAAGCCGACGGCCAAGAAGTTGCCGCTGCATTTGCAAAAGCTCACGCTTGATCAAACTGAAAAACTTGTGCACCACTTGGAAGACGAGTTAAAACTACGCGAAGAATCGTTTGGAGATGCGGCGATAGCCTCCGATCGTAAGCGAGTCGCCGAGGTTACGCACCAATGCGAAGATCTGCGAAAAAAGATCAGCGAGACCATGGCTGCCTGGGAAGCAAAAGCTGCGGAATCCGCAAGGTAATGTTTTCGTGGGCAAAATGGCAACGTGATATCCATCGCAAAACAAGGCTCCCCGAAGCCTGCTGGTTTCGGGGAGCCGGTATTTGCGCACATGAAATAGTTTAATTAATGACCGGCCGGTGCCGAGTCGCCTTGATCATTATCGTGATCATGCTTGCCGTGATGACCATGCCAGTGGTCGCGGTCATGATGGTTCATCATGGAGGGCCATTTGTGGTGGTGCATCCAACCATGATGCATCATGCGCATTGGCGGCATTCCCATCATGTTCTGCATTTGCATCACCTGCATTTGCAGTTCCATGACCTGCATTTGCAATTGCATCATCTGCACACGCATCTGCATCATTTGCATGCCCATTCCGCCGCCCATTGGACCACCCATTCGGCCTGGTTTTTGGCCGTGCATCATGCGCTTTCCATGCCAACCATGCCTGCCCGGCATCATGTGATGATGCCACGAGCAGCCAGGGCTTTTCATCATATGATGGTGCCATGGTGCAGGTGGGCCGTGATGCTTATCGCCTGGCGGCGGCGGTGGTGGCGGCGGTGGATTGGGGGCGGCCGCGGTGGCATCAGCTTGAATAACGCTGGTAGGTGGCGCCGGAGCTGCTTGTGGGTTGTCGGCTGCCAATGCTACCGGTACAGCCGCTGCTACCAGAGCAAACGCTGTGAGCCACGCAAAGGAGGCTCGTAAGGCCTGCCTGGAAGACTGTGCTTGGCTTTTCATAGGAAACTCCTAAAAAGAGAACGAATAAAATTATTCTGCCCTGAACATAAGGCAGACGCATCAGGTCAAGGCGTTGTTGAGGCGGCGGCAATGCGCTTTTCCAGCAAGGCAAAACCCATTCGCACGAGGCCCAAAAGAGCGAAGATCATCCCGACCGCTGCGGCTACCATGCCTGCGGTGCGTTGCTGTTGGGCACGGAACCATTGATCCATTAGCGGTATCAACTCGCCATGCCATGCCATAGGGCCACGTGGACCATGCATCCAGTGATTGATAGGGTGTCCCCACATACCCGCCGGGTGTTGGGCGTAGGGGCCACCGGGTCTGAGTAAGGGAAGCATAGGGCCTCCTGGATTCACTGGCATGGAGCGCCGGGGTGTTGTGTTTGATTTTAAAACGGTTGGGGTGGCAGGTTCGGTGCCTGGAGCCGCGTGGGGGGGGGCTTTGGGTATCGGTGGGGGCATAATCCATTTTGGAAAAGCCTTGGCTTGTGGCGGAGCATGGGCTGAGGCATGAACAAACACTCCCGCGATAATAAGCCCGATACCCAAAGCCAGCACCATGGCTCCCTGCCGCATGGACGCAAGCCACAGCGGCATAGCCACCGGCAGATGGCTCAAACCGCGTTCGATAGCCGCCTGTACCAGTAAGTACTGCTGGCGATCGCGCTGCCAGCGAAGTACCAAGTAGCCACCAACGATTAGGATCGCTGCGGTAATGCCGAGGCCAAAACCAAATGCTGAGCCAAACGCATCTGGTGGATGCAGTCCAAAATGATGGTGAAAGTCATGCATAATTTAGAAGACTCCTGCACCACGCTGGTTAGACGCTATGGCTAAAACAGCAGGTATTTTCCCGCAACTACCTGCGGCCAAGGTCGTTATGTTAGTGTGAGCGTTTGGCTATATGGTTTCAATAATTGAGTAAAAAACAGGATTGCCATGGACATAAACCTCTTAATTGCGGCATTTGCAGCACATTACGCATGGGGTGATAACCAGCGGCGGCAAATACGGGTAGGTAATGGCAAGGCTTAACTTTTGAGCCAGTTTTCACATGAGTAGATAAAATAACCAGCAGGCGGGACCATATGGGTGGGTGGTTATAGTGGCCGCCACGGTCCCCCGTCGTAGGCGAATGAGCTGAATTAAATAGAAACCAGCTTGCCACGGCGGGGCACTAATATGTTGCCGAGGGTAATGGTGGTAAAGGACAATGCCAGCGCTGCAGGCGATATCGCAAATGTAGAACTGTTGCGCCAGCAGGATGCCGGTGCGTTTGCGTTGCTGGTAGAGCAGCATCAGGCGTTGGTGTTGGGTTTATGCCAATCCTTGGGGCTTAGAGGAGCAGATATTGATGATGGAGCCTCCGAGGTTTTTGCGGCGGTCTATCGGGCGCTGCCTGGTTTTGATGGCCGCAGCGAGCTAAGCACTTGGGTTTACACAATTGCTTGCCGCTGCATTGTACGATTGCGAAAAAAGCTCCGTCGTCATCCAACAGAAGAGCTTCCGCCGCAGTTGCCCGCAAGAGCCGAGGTAGGCGGGCAGCCATCGTTGGACGATCGCGATATTTATGAGCGTTTATGGCGGGCAGTGGCTCGACTTGAAGCACGGCAGGCGATGGCGGTGGAATTGTTTTATCGGAGGCAATGGCCGATAGAAAAAGTGGCGATTGTGATGCAGTGTCCTGCAGGAACGGTAAAGACCTTGTTGTTTCGGGCGAGACGGCGATTGGCTGAATTGCTTGAGCCGTAAACGCTTTGCGGCATTGGAAATGCTGTTGGGTATACATGCGGCGTGCTACACATAGTGGAATAGTATAATGACTGACAAAGCCAAACCTTCCGAACCATTCAACCCGAACGATGCAACCGATAAGCGTATGCATCGGTTGCTGGCCGCCGCCATGCCTGCTCGCTCCGAGTATGTGCCGCCGGAAGGCTTGCCTGCAATGGCAATTGCAGTGGCACGAAGCAGCTTACGCGAGAGTAGGCGACTTTCGGCAAGGCGGCTGCAGAGTGTTGGAGCGGCATATCGTATCTTAACGCTTGCGGCAGCGATCTTAATTATTGTGGTGCTGTATCGGGGGGCGATTTTGTGGATTGCAAGCGATGTGCCTAATGCGCAAACTTCAGCGTGGATGGCAGAGAGTGTTCCAAGCATCAGCTCGCTTGTTACTGCTGCAACTGCAGATGATTCAGCCTCTACCGCAACCGCCAGCAATGCTCGGTCCTCCGCAGAAAGTTCAGCGGTGTCGCTGTCTACACCGACAATCGCCCAATGGACCATGTTACTTTCGGCTATCTTGGTGGCGGGTCTTGTTATTAAAGCAATAGGAGTTGCTTTGCCGGGCGATCTGCAACGGCAAAGCATTGATGCGGCCTGGCTGTCGTAACGTGGCCAGATGAGGGCTGGAGGGGCGGCGGTTTGATTACTGTTGGTATTGTTCGTCGCTTACTTTTTCAAGCCAATCAACAACCTTGCCATCGAGCTGTTCCTGTATGGCGATGTGCGTCATTGCCGTGGTGGGGGGCGCTCCATGCCAATGCTTTTCGCCAGGCGCAAACCACACAACATCACCGGGGTTAATGTCTTCAATGGGACCGCCTTGGCGTTGTACTCGGCCGCAGCCAGCCGTGACAATAAGTGTTTGGCCAAGTGGGTGCGTATGCCATGCGGTGCGAGCGCCCGGCTCGAAGGTAACGCTTGCGCCCGCAACACGCGCCGGCGCTGGCGCTTGGAACAATGGGTCTACGCGTACGGTGCCGGTAAACCAGTCCGCAGGACCTTTGTTGGAGGGTTGTGAACCGATGCGTCGAATTTCCATCGTATGTTCCTTATGCGTGTGTGTTCAACGACTTGAGAGCTTAATCCAGCATGCTGTACACCGATAGGCGGTGGCGAGGCCGGGGCCTGCGGTTCACCACTTGATGGCTTTGCGTTCTCGAAAAAAGCCACCGGTAGGGCCATCGTTCGGCAGGGTGGCAAGCCACACGGCGGTATCGGCGCCTTCCTCCGGACTTCGCGTGGCCCCTTCGCCGCCCATGCGGGTTCGTACCCAGCCGGGACACATGGCGTTGACCTTGACTTCGGGAGGCAACTCTTTTGCAAGGCGCACGGTAAGCGCATTGAGTGCAGCCTTCGTTATGCCATAAGCTCCGGGGCCGCCCAGGCCCTCGGAAAACGACCCCCAGCCGGACGATACATTTACAATTCTTCCAGCGCCCCGCGCGATCATGCCCGGAACCACCCCACGAATGAGACGGAGTGGTCCCGTGAGATGCACGGCAATGGAATCGGCAATTTGGGCATCGGTCAGCTCCAGCAGCGGTTGCTGGTGTAACACGCCCGCGTTGTTGACCAGTGCGTCGAGCTGGTGGCCCGGTCTAGCGAAGCCTTGGATTGCAGTATCAATAGTCCCTGCAACCGCCAGGTCTACATGAACCGCTGTGACATCGAGGCCATTATGACGCAGTGTTGCTGCGGCTTCTTCACCGGCCTTGAGGTCCCGCGTCCCAAGAAAGATGGTGTTACCCAGCTCGGCAAGTTGGCGGACAATAGCCAAGCCGATGCCGCGATTGGCTCCCGTAACAAGCACAGTTCGTTTCATAGGATAGAGTCTCCGTAAAAGTCCAATATACCCTGTTCGTAAAGCGTTGCCGGCATGTTTTCAGACGATCATACCGTGCCTGAGCGTGAAACGTATGGTGTTTAAGGTTTCACCATGACTTTAATAGCTTCGCGTTTGTCCATGGCGCGATAGCCGTCTGGTACGCTGTCCAAGCCAATGATCTGGTCGAACACCCGGCCCGGCTGTATGCGTCCCTCGATAACATCAGGCAGCAGTTCGGCAATGTAGGCTCGCACAGCCGCAGGACCGCCACTGATGGTGATGTTTTTGTAAAAAGTTGGTTCCCAGGCGGGAATGGTGGAGTAATGCGGAACGCCAACGCGGCCCACCGCACCACCGGGGCGGGTGATGCTGACCGCCGTGAGCATTGCTTCTTCGGTGCCGACAGATTCGAGCACGCAATGAACGCCATAACCGCCGGAAAGCTTAAGCACTCGCTCGACCGCCTCTTCGCCGCGCTGGCTTACAATATCGGTTGCGCCAAACTCCTTGGCTAGCGCAATTCTGTTAGGATGACGACCCAGCAGAATAATTTGATCGGCTCCCAAGCGCTTGGCCGCAATAACACCGCACAAGCCGACGGCGCCGTCGCCCACAACGGCAACCTTTTTGCCTGGGCCGACTTTAGCGGTTAAAGCCGCATGATGGCCAGTTGCCATCACATCGGACAGCGTAAGCAGTGAGGCGACCAAGGCATTGTCTTCGCGCAGAGGCAGGACAAAAAGCGTGCCGTCTGCAAGCGGGATGCGAATTGCTTCAGCCTGCGCTCCGCCCACGCCTTCACTGTAACCAAAAAAGCCGCCTTGAATACATGACGTTGTAAGACCTTCATGGCAAAACGTGCATTGACCATCGGAAAAGGCGAACGGCATCACCACAAAATCACCCTTTTTTACCTTGTTCACCTCCGAGCCAACGGCTTCAACAACGCCAATGGCCTCGTGGCCCATTTTGCGGCCGGTGAGAGTTGGTGGCATATCTTTATAGGGCCATAGATCGCTGCCGCAAATGCAGGCGCGGGTAACGCGCACGATTGCATCCGATTGATTGATGATGGAGGCATCGGGGACATCCTCAACTCGCACATCACCGGCTTTGTAAATGATTGTTGCACGCATACTCAATTCCTTTTAAATATTGGTCATTGCTTCAAGCCTCGCGGGGTAGCGGTCGCCCTGCACCTTGATACTGGCGGCAGCATGTTCAATTTCAGCGATATCTTCTGGTGTAAGTTCCAATGCAACAGTGCCGATGTTTTCGTCGAGGCGATGCAGTTTTGTCGTGCCGGGAATGGGAACAATCCACGGCTTTTGCGCCAGCAACCATGCCAAGGCTATTTGCGCAGGCGTGGCACTAAAGCGCTTTGCCATGGCGTTGAGCAAATCAATCAGTTCCTGGTTCGCCTTGAGGGCCTCGGGCGTAAACCGCGGCAGCGTGCTGCGAAAATCGTTGCTATCAAATTGAGTTTTGTGATCAATGCGGCCCGTGAGGTAGCCTTTTCCCAGCGGACTGTATGCAACCAAGCCGATGCCGAGCTCTTCGAGCGTGGGAATTATTTCAGCTTCCGGACGGCGCCACCATAGCGAATATTCGTTCTGCAGGGCTGTGACCGTTTGCACGGCGTGGGCGCGGCGGATGGTTGTTACGCCAGCCTCGGAAAGGCCAAAGTGCTTCACCTTGCCTTGCTGAATTAACTCCTTGACGGTTCCGGCGACATCTTCAATGGGCACCTGCGGGTCTACACGGTGCTGATATAAAAGGTCAATGACCTGCACCTTGAGGCGTTTCAGCGATCCTTCAACCGCGCGTTTGATCTGTTCGGGCCGGCTATTCAGGCCAGCCGCGCCCGGTCGGTGGTCGGGCCCGGTAAGGTCGAAGCCAAACTTGGTTGCAATGATAACCTTGTCGCGGACGGGTGACAGAGCCTCGCCCACGAGCGTTTCGTTGGTAAAGGGGCCGTAGACCTCCGCGGTGTCAAAAAAGGTTATGCCACGCTCTACCGCCGCTTGCAGCAAGGCAGTCATCTCTTTCACATCTTTGGGTGGGCCGTAGGAAAAGCTCATGCCCATGCAGCCAAGGCCAATCGCCGAGACTTCCAGGCTGCTTCTGCCGAGTTTGCGTTTCTGCATTGTTGTTATCCTTTCAAAAGAGAGGGCGCATTAATACATCAGATCATACACTGCATCGCTTTAGCGTGTCGCACGCACTCTTGTGTTGTACCGGAGTAGAATTGTCACCCCTTAGCCGAAGTAGAAGTGTCAGGTGGAAGTCTGGTGTATACCATTCAGAATGGAAGAACTAAGAATGTCGGCTAAGGAACGTGTTCGACTGGATGCGCT
>JABEVB010000093.1 GCA_013044165.1 Phycisphaerales bacterium | reverse complement strand
GCTCCGAGGCATATTCGAAAATATGGCGAGGAGCGAGAACGCAGCAGACGGCCGCCCTGGGCCGCAAGACGATCCCGCCGGAGTTTTCAAACAGGCTCTGATAGAAAGGACCACCGCCATGACTGCAACACCTTTAGAAGAACTGCCCATGCAGGCCCCGGCAGCTACCAGTGCCGAGTTGCCCGCCTGCACGTTAACACGCTCCGCAGCCGTCGAAGCCGCCAGCTGGGTTCCACCGTTATGGCCGCTCCAAAACGTCATCGCGGTCAACCCGTTCATGGGCCTTACGCACCTGCCCTTTGCCAGCGCCCTTCATAGGATGGGCCTGGCGCTGGGGCGGGCCGCGGCGTGGCCGGCCAACCCTCCTAAAACCAGCGGACTTTCAGAATGCCTGCACCACACCAACCAGGCGCAGCAGCCGCTGACTTTCGCCGGCTTTTGCGACCGCAAGCTCACAACCGCCTGGGATACATTTATCGTAGATGAAATATCCTCGTTTTGTGCGGCTCGCTTTGACACCAGCCTCGCCCGGTGGCGGGCCGATTTTTCGAGCCAACCCCTGTATACCGCATGGAAACAATTCGCCGCGTTCGATTGCACCGGAAAAATCAGCGGCTTTGGCGATATGCGGGCAATGGCGCAGTCGCTGCCCCAGCATCCACTGGACTTTATCAACCACGCCATGGCGCAGTTGCAGCCCTCACCCGGGGCAAAGGCGCTATTTTTTACGCCTCGCTCATGAGTGTCGCCGGCTGGGCCGGTTGGCTGCGACAATTGGCATGGCCAGAAGCGCCCGAACCCAGCCAGCACAATTCACTCATTGACCTGCTGGCCATTCGCCTTGCCTTCGACCTCGCTTTGCTTCAAAAGCCCGCGGCTGCCACTCTGCTGCCGGCATGGCGGGAGCATCTGGCAGTTAGTGCCAAAGACAGCGCGGCCCCAGCAGGTGCTGGCGGCCACGATCTTATAGCTCAGATCAATACCCACGAAACCGCCTTTCAGGCTCGCTTGCTTGAAGGCATCAAGGCCAATGCAGCCGGCGCCACCGACCGCAGTACGCGTGCGGTCGTGCAGGCGGTATTTTGCATTGATGTGCGAAGCGAACCCTACCGGCGGGCATTCGAAGCGGTATCGCCGGGCGTGCAAACGCTGGGCTTTGCGGGCTTTTTCGGCTTTGCCGTTAATGAACTCGCCGATACCCTGCGAAAACAATACCCCGTGCTCTTGACGTCTGATTTGTGCGCAGGCTCCAAGCCAAAACCCTCGCTCGCCACCCGGGCGGCGGGCACCGGCCTTGCCGCAGCCTGGAAGGCTTTTAAGGGTTCCACACTTTCAAGCTACGCTTTTATTGAGGCTGCCGGTGCGGCATTTTTACCAACTCTGCTTGGTTATGCCTGGCCCACACACAAGGCCAGGAGCCGCAGCCAGGCCGCCCCGGAGCTTACCGTCGAACACTCGCACACCGGCGTGGGACTTACCCTCCCGCAGCAAGCCCGCCTCGCCAAGAGCGCGCTTACCAATATGGGGCTGCTTAAAAATCAGGCAAGGCTCGTGCTACTGTGCGGCCACGGCAGCACAAGCACATGCAACCCGCACGCCACCGGACTTGACTGCGGAGCCTGCGGCGGAAACACCGGCGAGTTTAACGCCCGCCTCGCCGCAATGGTGCTCAACTCTCCGCAGGTGCGGGCGGAGTTGCTCGCATCAGGAATCACTTTGCCGCAAGACACCTGGTTTGTCGCCGGTCTGCACAACACCACCACCGATACCGTCGAACTCTTCGACCTTCAAACCGTGCCGGCCAGCCATACCCACGACATACAATTGCTGCTCCAGTCGCTGCAGCAAGCGTCCGACCTGGCCAGAACCTACCGGGCAAAGAGTATCGGGCTTGAGCCGCAGGCTCCCAACCTCGCAGCCACCATATCCCGACGAGCCAACGACTGGTCGCAGGTTCGCCCGGAGTGGGGCTTGGCGCGCAACGCTGGCTTTGTCGCGGCCCGACGCGATATGACCCGCGGCCTGAACCTCGCGGCCGAGTGCTTCCTGCACGAATACGACTACACTCTCGACCCAGCCGGCAGCGTGCTCGAGCTTATTATGACCGCTCCATTGGTTGTCGCTTCATGGATTAACCTCCAATACTTTGGCTCTACACTGTGGCCCGACCAACTATCCGCAGGCACAAAAACGCTCCACAACATTGTCGCCAATATTGGCGTGCTCGAAGGCAATGGAGGCGACCTTCGGCCCGGCCTGCCCCTGGAGTCGCTGCATAATGGTCGCGAGTGGGTACACATTCCCCGACGTTTAAGCGCAATCATCGCCGCCCCGCGCAGCATGATTGACGCCGTTATTCAAAAACATCAGCTCGTAAAAGACCTGGTTGACAACCGCTGGCTCACCCTGTTTGCCACTGAAGACCAGGGGCACAGCTTTTACCGTTACACCGGCGAACTCACCTGGCAACTACAACCAACAGCCGATGCAAACGCGCAGTAAACCAGCGAGTGCCGACCAACCGCACCACCATGGCAACACCGCCTGCCCCGGTTAACGCACGCGTTTACCCCGAAGCCTGCACCGGCAACAGCCGCAACAAAACTTTGTTCGCCGGCCGCAGCGTAATGCTGGGGTAAACTCTCAGCGGCTCATTTGACACCGGCGTCAACAGTCCTCGCTGCAAAATCGTCGCCAGCGCTAACGCGGCTTCCTGCCATGCAAACGAATCGCCTATGCACTGCCGCCGGCCGCCGCCGAACGGAAAGTACGCAAACCGGGGTCGCTCCGTATTCGCCACCGCCCAGCGCCCCGGATCAAATTGCTCCGCATGCGGCCACCATCGCCTGTCGCGGTGTAGCAGCCACTGGGGCAAAAATACAATAGACCCAACCGGCACAACAAAATCGCCGCAGTCAAACGGAACAATGGCCGTGCGGGCCATCATCCATGCCGGCGGATACAGCCGCAGCGTTTCCGAAATAACCTGCTGCAGCAGCGGCATCTCGCCAATGGCTTCGGACGTAGCCGCAGCGTCGCCCAGCACCTGCACAACCTGCCGCCGCAACGCCTCCGCAATCGGTTGATGCCGTCCCAGCAAATACAACGCGAACGTCAGCAGGCTGCTGGTGGTTTCGTGCCCGGCGGCCAGAAGCGTATAACATTCGTCGCGCAGTTGGCGGTCGGTCATTTCTGTTTGTTGCGAGTCCTTGTTCGCGGTCAACAGCGTGGTCAACAGATCTTCGCCGGCCTGGCCGGCTGCAAGGCGCCGACGTTTTTCGGCAATGAGATTTTCAACCAGTTGTAAAATTCGGTCGCGCTGTCGGGCGTAATACAGCGTGCTCGGCAGCGGCAGACGCATCATCACCCGCCCCACCGGATTCAGCAGCCGATTAAACGCCTTGAGCAGCGCATCCATCGCGGGGCCAATAACATCCAGGCTCTGATCAAGCTCCAATCCAAACAACGTCTGTCCCGCCACCATCACCGTCAGCCGCGTCATCTGCTGGTGTACATCCACCACCGAGCCGGGCTGCCACCCGTCTGCAATGCGTTTACTTACCGCCACCATGGTGGCGGCATAACGCCTTACCCACTGCGCATGAAACCAGGGCTGCATCAACGCTCGCTGCCGGCGATGCAATGGATCTTCACTGCTCAGCAGCCCATTGCCCAAAGTATCGGATGCGAGCTTAAGCGCAGGCCCTTTATGAAAACTGTCGGCCTCGGCCACCAGCACACGGCGAATAAGCTCTGGCTCGGCAAGCACATAAAACCGCCGAGCCGACATGCTAAATGCAAACACCGGTCCATAGCGGGCGGCATTTTCTTCTAAAAACTCAATGGGCCGACTGCGATACTGCCAAATAACCCGACCGGGTACCCGGCTGCGCGGCCCCGCCGGCAGACCGCCATATGACGCTTCTTTGCTCATAACCTATGAGCATACCCAATGGCAAAGCTGCTGTCGCTTCTTAGAGCCTGTTTGAAAAGGCTGGTGCGGTCGGATTGCGGCCCAGGGTGGCCGGATGCAAGGCCGCAGCTCCGAGGCATATTCGAAAATATGGCGAG
>JABEVB010000092.1 GCA_013044165.1 Phycisphaerales bacterium | reverse complement strand
TTATGTCATAACAGATGCAGCCCAATGGCGCAAGCGCCGCAAATGCGAATATGTTGCACTCGGCATGATTCAAGATGTGTCTATATGATTTCGCCCTGCCATGACCATACCAAAAATCGGTTTGACTTTTCATCTAATTTATCTATTATCGAAAGCAACGCAGGTAGATTGACTCATAGATATGAGAATAAAGTCAATTGCTCGGCGTGCTATACTGTTAATGAGCCTCGCACCAGCAACATCGGTGGCTGGAACTTTGCGGGCCGGGCAAACGGCCCTCGACATTATCTTTGTATCCTAGTAACTGGAGACTTCTATGGCGGCCAAAGCAATTGCCAGCGCACAAGCACTCGATTCCATGTGCCTTATCTTCAAACTTCTTTCCGACGCAACCCGATTGGAAATTGTCCTGCGCCTCACCGAAAAAGAGCACACCGTCACCGCGCTGTGTAAAGAACTCAAGCTGCCCCAGCCCACCGTAAGCCACCACCTTGGCTTGCTGCGAATGAATCACCTTATCGTTAACAAACGAGCTGGCAAGCAAGTCATCTACTCGCTCGCTTCCCACGCCAAAATCTCTAAGAAGGGACTGCGTCTCTCGGTGCCGCCGTTTACCATCGCCATCGAGCAGGACTAACCCATTGTGGCCGACATGACGGCAGGCGGGCAGAGTATGTCTGGAGCATCAGGCAAACCGGCCAATGGCAAGCTGCCCCCACTTACCGGCCGCACCTTGGTTACTGCACCAAACGCGACTGCTGCCGCAGGCCTCCGTCCCGACAATGCCGGCGTCACCCCGGCTCTTTTACGGTGGCTTGAATCACCGCAAGGCCAGGCCTGCCGCGCTGCGGTCTTGGTTGAATTGCATCAATCAAAATCATTGCAAGTACGGCAGATCGCGGCCCTGCGGCGAAGCTGGTCGCAGCCGCAATTGCACGCCGCAATTGCTCTCGTACAGTCGCAGCTGACTGCCTGCCAGCCCCGCGGAAAATTTTGCGAACTTGGCCGGCAGGATTTCTGGGCGGTACCTGAAGCATTACAGCAGGCCACCTCTTATGCCGTGGCGTGCCACAAAGCCCGACGTTTCCAAACGCTTGGCGCAGCAACGCCCATCATAGATTTCTGCAGCGGCATTGGAGGCGATGCCATCGGCTTGGCAGCCTCTCTGCCGGTGCTGGCAGTAGAGCGCGATCCCGTGCGGGCACGTCTCCTTTGGCACAACCTGCAAGAGGCACACTTTCCGGCCGCCGCCATTCAAGCCGATGTGGACACCCCATTCTATAATGCGGCCAAAGCGGCCGCGTTTCATATAGACCCCTCCCGCCGCCAAGGCCCAAAACGCCTTATTCGATGGGCGGATATGACACCCGGCCCCGCCACGCTGCTTAACCTCATCACTACCTTTGACGCCGGAGCTATCAAGCTAAGTCCCGCGGTAGATTTTGAATCGCTGCCACCAGGGCACATTGAACTCATCAGCGATCATGGCACAACCGTTCAGGCAGTCCTTTGGACCGGCAAACTCGCGGAACCCTCCGGCCCAACGCTACGCACCGCCAGCGTTTTAAGCGGCGACGGCCCCACCTGGACCATCACCGGCCGTCCGCGCCCGTGCCAGGCTCTGGCGCTGCCCAATCGCTTTGTTTTTGAAGTAGATGGCGCCGTTACCCGCGCTGGCCTTGCTGCCGAACTTATCGGCCAACTTGCAGCCAATGCCCCCGGTACCGCCCCACTTACTGCCATCACCATTGATGGGGGCTATTTAACCGCACAAGCTCCGTTGCGCCACCCGGCTCTTACAGCCTTTGAGACGCTGGATGTTTTGCCTTTTGACCAAGCCCGCCTGCAGGCACGCCTTGGCTCCGGCGGCACGTCCAGCGCGGGCGCATCTGCCATTGTAGAAGTCAAAACGCGAGGCGGCCTCGACCTTAACACCGACGATCTCCAGCGACGCTGGCAGAAAATCGCTCGCTGTTCCTGCACAGTCTTGATTTTTCGCGCGGCATCCGCCGGCGTCATGGCAGCCATATGCAATCGCCTGTAACGCACTGGCCCGCCCTGCTTAATCAGCCCAATAGCCGCGACCGCATGTCATACCACCCGCCGCGACATACGCTATAATAAATCACGATTAAAGACGGAGGCGTATATGTCCAAGGCCAGCGTAGACCCTGCGGAACTTCGCCGCTTCGCCCAGGGGTTAACCCAGTTCAATAACGACCTGCAGCAGTTATTGGGCGGGTTGCATGCCCGCATGAGGGCGCTTGAAAGCACCTGGCGCGATCAGGAGCAGCACAAGTTTTCCGAAGAGGTTGACCAGACCGCCAAGGTGCTGAGCCACTTTCTAGAATCCTCTCACGAGCACGCCCGCGTACTGGTCAAAAAGGCGCAGCATATCGAAAAATATTTAAACGAACACTGATACAGGACGAGCCATGCCTCAGGGCGCACAAGTAGAATCGTTTGAGCTTATCAAGGCGTTTCGCGCTGCTATGTTTAAATTTCAGCAGCAGGGCCTTGCGGCTCTGGGTGATGCCGATTCTGAACTGCGCCGCACGTTGGTATGGCTGGAAACCGAACAGGACGCCTTCTGGTGCGATCAAATGCGCAAACGGCACGAAATCCTCGAGCGTGCCAAAGACGCCCTTCGCCAAAAAACCCTCTTCAAAGACGCCTCCGGCCGGCCTCCCAGCGCTGTGGAAGAACGTGAAGCGGTCCAACTCGCTAAAGCCCGTCTTGCCGAAGCTGAGCAAAAACTTTCCAACACCCGCCGCTGGGCCAGGGCCTTGCAGAAAGAGATAGAAACCTACAAAGGCTCGGTCACGCGTTTATACACCAGTCTGGAATCACTGTTGCCAGCCGGCGCGGCACATCTCGACAAACTGCTCGTAGACTTGGAGGCCTATGCCGCCGCCGGAGCCGAGGGTGCTACCGCATCTTTTACAGCCGCCGATCAAGGCACCATGAGTCGCGGCGACTCCAGCCAAACGCCCCAACCAACCATTCCAAAACACCTGCTGCCAACGTTGCAGCAGCGGCAAGAGGCTCCAGCTGGCGGCATAACCTTTTCGCTTCCCTCGCTTGCCGCCGCACACCAAAAAAGCCTTATCCTATTGGCCGAGGCGGCTTCGCCGACCGCAGTCAATCAGCGCGTTATTCTGGCCGCAAACGCATCGGGCAGCCCCAGGTTGGCATTCTGCCGCCTGCCACCCGCCGACACCGGCGACAGTGGCTGGTGCGTGCTGGCGCTCGGCGACGCACCGAGCGAGCAGTGGTTTTCGAAGGACCTTGCCAGCATCAAGGCTGCGAGGCCCGATTGGGCAAACATTCTCGCGTTACCAACAGGCTTTTCGGTTATACTTTCGGCCAGTGGTATTGAGGCGGTATTCAACGCGATAGATCAAACCGTTGACCTGCCCGGTGCTGTTGGTTGGCAGGCCGCCAACGGGCCAGAGTCTGAAACTAAAACCGAGCAGGCGAGTTAAGCTATGGGCGTTTATGAAGGCCGTGGGCAGTTGGCTAAATCGTTTGGCGTACTGAAAGTACGCTGGCAGGAAACGCAAAGCGGCTGGCGAGACTCTGCGAGCCAGCGGTTTGAGAAGAAATATCTCGACCCTTTGGAAACCGACATTCGCCTCGCGGCCGGAGCGATGGATCATATATCCGCCGTTCTTAGCCGGGTTCGTCGCGACTGCACGTAGCCATGCCCTGCAGAGTTTCGTGATCGGCCGGATAACCAAAGCCCGTTGAGTTAAGATTGTTCATACATCAGCAGACAGGCACCATGCAATCATTGACACAAGCCATCCCACCCGCCCCCGCAACAACCTCTGCCGAGGCCTCTCCCCGGCAGGTCCAGCGCGAGGCCCTGCGCGACCTGCTGAGCCTTGCCAGCCGGTGCGCCGCCACCGAAAGCGAAATCGAACATCACTATCAGCAAGCGCTCACAGCCGCTAAAGAAACGCTCCAAAAACAAAAGGAAGCATTGGCGTGGCGGTTTCGTTCGCAGTCGGAGACCGCCAAGGCTGACCACAACCGCGAACTTGCCGGTCTTACCGCAGATTACGACCAGCGATGTGCCCGTCTCAAGCAATCACGTGATGAGGCTTTTGCAAAAATAAAATGGGAGTTTAGCGCCTCCGAGAAAGACAATCGCCAGAAGGTTCAGGAAGCCAAATGGCTCGCCGAAGGCGACTTTGAAGCTGCACAGATTAAAGTTCGCGAGCAGGCTGCCACGCTCGCCGAAGACCTTAAAAAGCATTCGAAAGCTGCCGGCGCTGTAGAACAGGGCGCCACCCAAATTCTCAATCATTGTGGCGTTAAACCGGCTGATAAACCTGCCGAGGCGACGGGCCTGCAGTCGGACCTGTCGGCCCAGGATATGATGAATGCGCAGTTGGCAGCCGCGGAATCACAGCTTGCAAACCTTCAAGGCCTGGCACTGCCCAAAATTGTTTTTGGCGTTCTGCCATGGACTTTTCTCATCGTGCTGTGCGCCGGCGCTGCGGTAGCGGCGCAACTTGCCGCAGGGTCAAATCAACTTGATCCGCGGATTATTGCCATAGTTGGCGGCATAACGCTTGTTGTCACATTTGTTCTGCTCATGTTGCTGCGAATGTTGGCAAAACGACAACTGCAGCGATCCCATGAGCCACTGCGTTTGGCGCTCGCCGCCAGCCGCACCGCCGCCATCACCTGGAATGACGAAAGCCTCCGCCAACAAAAGGAGTTCTACGCCGCCGCTCGCAAAACCTGCGAGGCCGAGCTACAGAAGCTCAGCGACAAAGCCGCCGCTGTTCTCCAAAACAACAAGCAAAAGCGCGATGAACAAATAGCCAAGGTGCAGGCCGAATACGATCGCAAACTTGCGGATATCGAAGCGCAACGCACCGCCGCCCTGCAAACGCTCGAACAAAGCGCGACGGCCGCCAAAACCGCGCTCGATCAAAAGCACCGCGACGACGAGCAGAACGTGCAAGCCCTCTTCGACAGCGCCATTGCCACCGCCACCGCCACCCGCCAAAGCGCCATGACCCACCTCGAGCAGCGGCTGCGCGACGGCCTTGCTCATACGCAGGGCCAGGCGATGTCATCCGCCGGAGCAACCGCTACCGCCGCTCCAGCAGGCGAACAGGCAAACGCTGCGCCCCCCTCGCCAAACGCACAGAACTGGCGACCCGCCGAGGCTTTTCCTGCAATGCTGCCCTTTGGAGAAATGCGCATCAACCTCAAGCAAATTGTTGACGCCGCCAACACCAGCGGCCCTGTCAAGCTGCAGTTTCCGGCGGAGTTTGCCACCCCCGCTGCCCTGAGCTTTCCTTACGGGGCTTCGCTGCTGGTGCAGCACGAACGCAGTGGACGCGAGCGATCTATTGCTTTGCTGCAGGCCGTCATGCTGCGCATCTTGACTGATCTGCCACCAGGCCGCGCACGCTTTACCATGATAGACCCCGTGGGCCTCGGCCAGAGCTTTGCAGGTTTTATGCGCCTGGCAGACCACGACGACGCGCTGGTCGGTGGCCGCATCTGGACCCAACCCGATCAAATTGAGCAGCGCCTCGCCGATATGACTGAGCACATGGAAACGGTCATTCAGAAGTATCTTCGCAACGAATTTGCCACCATAGATGACTACAACGCCCAGGCTGGCGAACTGGCCGAGCCTTATCGCTTTGTCGTCATCGCCGATTTTCCCGCGGGGTTTTCCACCGATACCTACCGCCGGCTTGCCAGCATTGCCGCCACCGGCAGCCGCTGCGGCGTCTATCTGCTCATTGCCGGGGAACTCCAGCCGCCGGCGGGCGCAGCGGGCATCTTCAGGGATATTGCCGCCCATGCGGTGCAACTCGTGCAGGAAGGCGACGGTTTTCGCTGGAAGGATGAGGTGTTTGGGCAATTTCCGCTGCGTGTCGCTTCGCCGCCGCCCGAAGAGATTCTCACACCGCTGCTCGATAAACTCGGCCAGGCCGCCAAAGCCAGCCAACAGGTTGAAGTTGACTTTGACACCATCGCCCCAAACGAAAGCGAATTTTGGACCAGCGACAGCGCCGCCGATTTAACCGTGCCTATCGGCCGTATGGGCGCAACGCGACTGCAGCTTTTGCGCTTTGGCAAAGGCGTCGCACAACATGCGCTTATCGCCGGCAAAACCGGCTCGGGTAAGTCAACACTGCTCCACGCCATTGTCTGCAACCTTGTCATGTGGTACTCCCCACAACATGTGGAACTATATCTGATTGACTTCAAAAAGGGTGTGGAGTTTAAAACCTATGCCAGCCACAAACTCCCTCACGCCCGCGCCATCGCCGTCGAAAGCGACCGCGAATTTGGCTTAAGCGTGCTTGAACGCCTTGATGCCGAGCTTGCCCGCCGTGGCGAATTGTTCCGTGCCGCAGGCGTGCAGGACCTGCCCTCCTATCGCCGCGCCGAGCCAAACCAGACGATGCCGCGCGTGCTGCTGGCCATAGATGAGTTTCAGGAGTTTTTCTCCGAAGATGATACGCTGGCCCAGCAAGCCGGCCTTCTCCTCGATCGGCTCGTTCGCCAAGGGCGTGCTTTCGGTATTCATCTGCTGCTGGGTTCACAAACCATTGGCGGAACATCGGGCCTGGCACGCAGCACCATCGGCCAGATGGCCGTACGCATTGCACTGCAGGTTAGTGAAGCAGACTCCCAACTTATTCTCGGCGACAACAACTCCGCGGCGCGACTGCTTTCCCGGCCAGGAGCCGCCATTTACAACGACGCCGGCGGCCTTGTAGAAGCCAATAGCCCCTTCCAGGTGGCGTGGCTGCCCGATGAAAAACGCGACATATATCTCGATAAAGTCCGCGCCAAAGCCAACACACTTGCGGGTGCTGCCACCCCACCCGCCGTCGTATTTGAAGGCAACGCCCCCGCAGACCCCGCCGGCAATCAAAACCTCATTGCAGTTCTAACCGCTGCGCCGATGACCGCTCCGGCCAGCGTGCGAGCTTGGATCGGCGAACCTGTGGCCATTAAAGAACCTACCGCCATTACCCTCCGCCGCCAGAGCGGCTCCAATGTGCTACTGGTGGGCCAGCAGGAAGAACAAGCTCTTTCGGTAATGGCTTGGTCGCTGATTTCGCTGGCCGCCCAGTACCCACAGAGCGCAGCGGAGTTCTATGTATTTGACGGCACCCCCGCCGATTCTTACCTGCTGGGCACTTTTGACAAAGTAAAATCCGCCATCAACACCCCCGTGAATTTGGTGGAATGGCGCAGCACCGGCGATGTCATAACCGAATTAGCCACCGATGTCGCGCGTCGGCTGGAGTCGCCCGAGTCCTCCGCCGTGGACAGATTTATTATCATTTACGGCTTACAGCGCTACCGCATGTTGCGAAAGAGCGAAGATGATTTCAGCTTTTCTTCCGGCGGCGAGGACAAAAAAGCCGATCCCGCCAAAGACCTGGTCACCATTTTGCGTGACGGCCCAGCCGTAGGCGTACATGTGCTGGCATGGGTAGATACGCTCGCCTCACAGGAACGCACCTTTGAGCGCGGAACCGTGCGTGAGTTCGACTATCGTATACTGTTCCAGATGAGCGCAGCCGACTCCAGCAGCCTCATTGATTCACCTGCAGCCAATAAACTCGGCTTTTACCGTGCCCTTGCCTGCAGCGAAGAACAGGGCGGCACCGAGAAGTTTCGACCCTACATCCTGCCGGACACACACTGGCGAAGTCGCCTGCTGCAGAAGTAGCATAACCAACCATTTCGTTATCTAAAAAGGTCAAAATCCAACGCCGGCGAGTTCCATGGCCGCGAGTTACATTCTTTTTTGAAATCATTGCTACCATCGTGCTGAATCACGGCTGATCGTAGCTCGCTGTGCTGCCGCCCATTGTGGCTGAAAAATTGAAAAAACACCCCAGGCGCTTCAAGAGTCGCCTTGCTTCGGGTATTGTTTCTGGCGTATGGTGAGATTTCTACTATGGCCGACGGTTTTTCTCCTGATACTTGGCATTCTGGGCATGGTCATCACCTCGCCCGCTTCCAGCACAGGCCAGGTACTGGTGTTTGCAGCCAATGGGCAAATACATACGCTTGACACCGCCGGCATGACATGGATGCAAGACATTCGGGCCGCAATGGGATTATGGGAGGGCTTGCTGCAGTATGATCCCAAAACACTTCAGCCAATCGCCGGTATCGCCAAGCGATGGACCGTTTCATCCGATGGCACGAAATATACATTTTATTTACGTCACTCGGCCAAGTGGTCGAATGGCGACCCGGTAACCACTCACGATTTTGTCTTTGCCTGGCGGCGCATGCTGCACCCAACCGCCAGAGCCGGATATGTAACAATGCTGTTTCATATCAAGGGAGCCGAGGCATATTTCAACGCACTCACCCACCTGCATGGGCCACGCGTACCATTTTCTACCGTCGGCATCAAAGCTGAAGGCAATTATAAGATGGTTGTGACGCTTGCCAGACCGTGTACATATTTTTTAGACCTTATGCCCTTTCCTCCATTTTTTCCACTCAATCGCCGCGCCATGCAACCCTTTGCGCCACGCGGTGGCCTGCGCTATGGCGATTACAACTTACGCTGGACACACCCACCGTATCTGGTAACGGACGGCCCTTACAAACTCACCCAATGGCGATTCGGTCAATATTTGCAGTTGGAGCCAAATCCTTATTATTGGGACCGACGTGCCGTCCGCTGCAAGTGCCTTCGCCTGGCCACCTATTCCGACAATCAATCGCAGTTTTTGGCATACCGCGCTGGCGAAGTTCAGATCGTTTCCTCCGTACCCGCCGCACTGGGGCCAGCACTGCTTAGGCAACAGCGAAAAGGCCTCCGCCATGACCTGCACGTGGAGCTGGCTTTTGGCACATCCTTCTTGAACTTTAACTGCGCCAAAGCCCCGCTTAACGACCCCCGCTTTCGCATAGCGTTGGCCTTGGCAATTAACAAGATCGCCTTGGTACACGGCATTTTGCGAATGGGCGAGAAGCCTGTAAATGTTCTCGTACCACCCGACACTATAGCCGGATACCATAGCCCCACAGGCCTTGGCGAAAATGTAGCACTCGCCAAACAACTCCTGGCGCAAGCTGGTTATCCGGATGGCCGGGGCCTTCGCCAACTCACGCTGTTAACCGATAACGATATATCAATAAATATTCTTATCGCCGAGGCAATAACCAAAATGTGGCGCACCAACCTTGGCATTCGCGTACGACTGGTGTCTGAAGAAAGCAAAACCTATTATGAGGACGAGGTGGCGGGCAATTTTGACATCTGCCGAAGCAATTGGTTCGGGGACTACAACGATCCTACAACTTGGCTCAATCTTTTTCGCACAGGCAATTCAAACAATCACTGCAGATTTTCAGACCCGCAGTTTGATTCGTTGATGCGGCAAGCCGCACTCGAGGCACACCCCACCCGGCGCTTTGCGCTGCTGCAGGCGGCCGAGCGAATTTTAGTGGATCAACAGATGCCCGCCGCTCCCCTTTTTCAGTACAGCAACGGCCCCATATTCAATAATCAGGAAATCGGAGGCGTATACCCGAATCCACGTGCGATTACCCTGCTTAAATACGTCCATTTCAGGCGAGCTTGGCTGGAGCATCGGGCACAGTTACCCATTACCGCGGAGGCTGCGCCATGACGAGATTCATACTTTCACGATTGCTGCAGTCCGCTGTGGTCTTATGGATTGTTTATACCGCAACGTTCTGGTTGCTGATGGCCACCCCAGGAAACCCCTTCGTCGGGGATAAGCAGCCGCCGCCGGCAGTGCTGCGGGCCTTGGCCAAGCGCTATGGGCTGAACCATCCATGGCATGCTTATTGGGCCTATCCGTGGCGAGCCATAACCCATGGCGATCTTGGCCCGACCATCAGCTACCAAAGTTGGACTGTTCTGGACATTATCCGCCAGACGATGCCCGTTTCAATCGCGCTGGGTTCCATGGCATTACTGCTCGCACTGTGGATCGGAGTTCTGCTGGGGACTGTGTCTGCGGTGTTTAAGAGTCGCTGGCCTGATGCATTTACAACCGCCCTGAGCATTCTGGGCATCAGTGTGCCCAACTTTGTGGTGGGATCCATCCTGCTGCTGTTTTTCAGCGTGTACTTTGCATGGCTTCCATCCGGAGGCTGGGGTGGATTTTTGCAACTTATATTGCCGGCGTTTACGCTGGCTCTGGGCTTTTTGGCCTATATAGCCCGACTGACGCGCAGCACAATGCTCGACACGCTTTCAGCCGATTTTGTTCGAACCGCCAAAGCCAAGGGAGCCAGCCCGCTGCGTGTGGTAGCACACCATGCTGGCGCCAACATAGCTGCACCGATTCTGGCTTATTTAGGACCCGCCGCAGC
>JABEVB010000091.1 GCA_013044165.1 Phycisphaerales bacterium | reverse complement strand
CCCACCAGGTCCCGCCCGCGCACCAGCGGATCCATCACCGAATCGTCATAGCCAATGTTGTTCGTCAGGTAACTGCTGCGCTGCTTAAAAGACAATCGCCCATGCGTTCCGGGCTGCATTGCGGAAAACTTTATGACCGGGCCGCCGGTAGCCCAGTCACCGACATAACGATGGCTTACCACTCCCACCCAAGGTGTTGTCCATACTGTATCGTCTGATCGCATCTCGCCGGCATCGGTCGGATAATAATCATTGTTGTACACGAGTTGCAGCATTGCCTTTTCCACCGCCGGTGGCTTACGCGCAATCAGCCCGTTGACAAACACGTCCCCATCCACAATTTCAATGGTTTCGCCCGGCAGGCCAATCAGCCGCTTGATGTAGTTTTCCTGACCCTGCATAGGCTCTTTAAAGACGATTACATCCCACCGTTTGGGCTTGCTGAACCAGTACAAATACCGCATCACCAAAATACGATCGCCATTGTACACATAAGGAAACGCCGCCGTGGTCGTACCGCTGTCGTCGCTGTTTACCACCTGCCGAAGTTTATAGGGATCAGGCAACTGGCCTCGGTCTACCTGCACCACGTTGTGGCAGTTTGGGCATTGCAGATTGTTGGCCACGGCAATGCCATATGGGTTGGTCAGTTCGCCGGTGCTCATGCGAAGCATTTTCCATTCATCGGGCGCTACTTTGGCCCATTGTTGATCCACATTCGCATCAACCGAAAACTGATAGCCGCATTTTGGACATATCACACGCACATGAGCGCCATTAAGCGTCGGTGCCATCGAACCTGTTGGTATTACAAACGCTTCCACCAAAAAGGTGCGGCCCGTAAACGCAAGAATCAGTGCAATAATAATGGCTTCCAGCGTTTCACGAAGGCCTCCACCGCGGCCATAGCTCGGTGCGCTTGGCGAGGCCGCATGCGCAGAGCGATCACCTGCGGCGGAAGCCCCGACCAGGTTGCCGGGCGGCATTTGGCCCACGAGCGTTCGCCCCGGCGACGGCGCTTCCGGAGCCGATATCCCCGCGTTTTCTGCACCTGCTCCAGCAGTATCACCCCATGGCATTGCCGACGAACCAGTCAAGTGTGGCGGCACACCCGATGGATCGGGCCGATTAAGCAGCGGATTGTCTTCGGGACCTATATTGCTCACAGGCTGTCATTCCTTTTATTAACGTGGGCTAACCCACCAACACGCCGCCATTGCAGCGCTGAGGCCACGCAAGCCATTCTTTTAATGTCCCACGCCCATGGCCGCCTGGGCGGCATCCATAACCGCTTCCGAAAGCGTCGGATGGGCATGAATAGTCTGAGCGATTTCGGTTTTGGTGGCTTCGAGCCTCTTGGCCAGTACCAGTTCCTGCAATATCTCCGTTGCCTCAGCACCCAGAATATGCGCACCAAGCAGTTCGCCGTATTTTTTGTCAAAGATCAACTTTACAAATCCATCGGTCTCGCCAATCGCCTGGGCTTTGCCATTGTTCGCCAGCGCATAACGACCGACTTCGTACTCAAGGCCCTTTTCTTTGCAGGCTTTTTCGGTAAGCCCGACGCTCGCCACCTGCGGATAGCAATAGGTGCAGCCGGGCACAAGGCCATAGTCCATTTCGCGGTCGCTGGCCTTAAACATCCGTTCCACCGCGATCGTGGCCTCCAAGCTCGCCACGTGAGCTAACCACGGCGGGCCAATCACATCGCCGGCGGCATATATGCCCGGCACATTAGTCGCAAAGGTCTTATCCACCCGAATAGCACCACGTGCTATTTCCGGCGTTACCGCAGGAGCAAAGAGGTTTTCGACATTGCCGGCAACACCCACCGCCAGCAACACCACATCCGCCTCTACCGTGGACGATGTCTTATCCGCCTGATTCTGCAGTACCGCCTTGATGCCATCTTTGTGCACTTGCACTGTTTCGGTCCGGGTGTTGGTTCGCACCTCTATGCCGCGCTGTTTAAAGATCGCCTCCAAGCGGGTGCTGACATCGGCATCTTCAATGGGTAAAATCGTCGGCAGCATCTCCACAAGCGTCACCTTTGAGCCAAACGCCTGATACACATAGGCAAACTCAACACCAATCGCGCCGGCGCCAATAATCAATAGCCGCTTCGGAATTGCCGGCAGCACCATGGCTTCCCGACTCGTGATGATATGCTTGCCATCCGGCTTGATACCCGGCAAATCGCGGCTGCGAGCTCCGGTGCACACAAGAATATTTGCCGCACTTAGCGTATCAGTCACTTTGCCCGCCGCATCGCGCACTTCAACAACGCCCTTGGCCGGAATAAATGCCGTACCCGAGAACCGGGCGACCTTGTTTTTCTTGAATAAAAATTCAATGCCTTTGCTCAGGTTGCCCGCCACGCCGCGGCTGCGCTCAACAATCTTCTGCCATTGCAATCCCGCTCGCTTCACTTCCAAGCCGTAATGGGGCGCTACATGCTCCATCTGATGCATCAAATGAGCATCCTGTATCAGCGCCTTGGTTGGAATGCAGCCCCAATTCAAGCATATGCCACCCAGCTCGGCCCGCTCAACGCAGGCCACAGTCTTGCCCAGTTGTGCTGCCCGCACGGCCGCAACGTAACCGGCCGGGCCGGAACCAATAATCACCAGATCAAACGAACCACTCGCCACGCATCAAGCTCCTGTTAAACGTGTTGTCCAAACTCTGCCAAGCAGAGAAGCAGATTGTATGCGATGCCCCGGCCATAGCAAACAAACAAAAACGTTTACGCACCTCGTCACGGCTTGCTGGAGTTGCTGCCTCCCGACCGCTAAACTATTGCGCATGACTGAACCCTCGTTTCCAACCGCGCCTCTCACCCACGCCCTTAAAGAATGGGATGTTGTTTGCCGGGCGCTGCAGGACGGCTCTCAAGCCATTCTGCTACGCAAGGGAGGCATCTATGAATCCGCCGGAGTCTTTGAACTCGAGCACTCGCGCTTTGCGCTCTATCCAACTTTTATTCATCAGCATCTACCCAGCATTAAACCCGCCCATCGCGCGACGGTAGCAGCGCAGCAGCAAGAACCTGTGGAAGTAACAATCACAGCCTGGGCGGAATGCCAGCAGATCGTACCCGTGCCCGGGCGCGCACAACTCGAGCAGTTAAATGACCTGCATTTATGGGATAAGCCTCTTCTAGATATGCGATTTTCCTATCGGCCGGACTATCCGCTGTATCTCGTGCTGCTGCGGGCGTGGCGATTGCCGCAGCCCGTGCAAATAGCGGCGCATCCAGATTATGCCGGCTGCAAAAGTTGGATTCCTCTTAAGCAGTCCATTGCGACACAAGGCAGCGAGCCTGCCTTGCCATCACACGAGCTTAACCGCATCGCGGAGCGCATCAACCTCGCCTTTGCCGCAGGCCGACCCCTGAAGGCACAACCTTGATTTGTGATCAATTTCACAAACTCGCCTAAAATTTTTTATTAAAGTCGCTTGACCTTAAGCTTGCGTCCGGTAATCATATTGGTGTGGCAGGGAAGCCACCTTTCGAACAGGTGTGAGTTTGAGCAGCACAGTCGGTTGAAAAATTGCGGGTTGGCGGCGCTGGAGTGCCTCCATATGTTTAAAACCCGCACAAGCTGAGAACCTCAACGAATGGAGTCGTTATGGTGCAGCAAAAGACTTTGGCAACTCGCCTTACTCTCTTGTCTGTAACGCATCGTTCCATTGTTGACAGGCCATCACGCTGCAATCGAAATATTCGTCTGGCGATTTGCGATTCAGGAAGAGCCGCCGCCAGATGATATAGTTTGCGGGCCGCGGGCACTTTGTCCGGGCCGGCTAGGTCTAAGGAGAGACCACATGGCCAAGACGCGTACAACCACAGCCGCCGTCGAACAGGACATCAACGAGGTTTGGTTGGCTTTTAAGAAAAGCCCAACCGAAGCCACCCGCAATCTGTTGATGATGGAATACCTGCCGCTGGTGCGTTACAACGCCGAGCGCATTTATTCCAAACTCCCCGATGAGGTCGAACTTGATGACCTCATTCAGGCGGGAAGCTTTGGCCTCAAAGACGCTATCGAATCGTTTGAACTTAATCGCGGCGTAAAGTTCGAAACCTACTGCGCGCCCCGCATTCGCGGTGCTATCCTCGATGAACTTCGCAACATGGATTGGGTCCCACGCCTCGTGCGCAGCCGTTCCAGCAAAGTGGAACAGGCCAGACGCAAATTGCAGATGGAACTTGGCCGCCCGCCCACGCAGGACGAAATTTGCCAGCGTCTCGGCGTAAGCCAGGAAGAATTCGACAAGATGCTCAAGGACTCAAGCGCCGTTTCGCAGGTGAGCTTGTCACGCAAATGGTTTGACGCCGACAACAACAAAGACATGCGTGAAGGCGACGTCCTCGAAGACCGCCAGTCGCGAATGCCCGAAATTGACATTCACCGCAAAGACCTCAAGGAATTGATCACCCGTGGCCTCTCTCGCCAGGAAAAAATGATCCTCATGCTCTACTACTACGAAGACCAGACCATGAAGGACATCGGCCATGCTCTGGGCCTCTCTGAATCGCGCGTAAGCCAAATGCACTCCAGCATTATTCTGCGCCTCAAATCGCAGTTGGCCGATCGCGAAAAAGAGTTTTCGCTCGACTGATGCGCCACTCAACGAGACACCACAGCAGTCGGCATCCAACGCGCAAGGAGTTCCTTACCGTCCTACCGTCCTGCTGTCTTGGTTCAGCCGGAATTGGCCAATTAAGTCCCGGCATCTACGCAAGTCTCGTATGAAGTAGTATAGGAGAAACGTTCTTTGTTTCTTTGACAACAACCGCGTCGGTCAGGTCTTGGACAGGAGTTGGGACTTTGAGAGCAGCGCCAATCTACATCAGGACGGAACAGTTAACCATTTCCGGCTGAACCAAGACACACAACCGCCAATCAAACCAATCCCGAGCTTCGCCTACCGCCGCAAACGCCTTACTTTGTTACTACAACCGGCACGTCGGCACGCACATACAGCTCAACCGGACCAAGCAGACCCGACGGATGCAGCGGCGAGTTCTTAGAGTAATAGTCCCAAGTCTCAAAGGTGTAGCGACCCTTGGTTGGCCGGGGGGTGTTGTTAACAACCCAGTTCGGAAAAGTCTTCAAGGGACGACCGACATCTCTGCGTACCCGGCCCCATTTCATGGTCGTAGGCAGTTGATCGTCGCCTATAAGGCGATTCTGCCACGTGTTGGTAACCGCCAGACGAAGATGGTTTTTACCAGCGCGTATGGCTGAGGTAATATCCACCGTGAAGGGCCGCTTCCATAGCACGCCCAAATCTTTACCATTAACCCATACACGCACAAGGTCATTCACCTCGCCCAAGTTCAGTATCACCCGCTTGCCGCCGCCGACAAAATCAGCAGGTACCTTTATCGTTTTGGTATAGGAGCCCGTGCCCGAAAAATACGTGATGCCGCCATCAGATGAATCCGTCCACGACATAAGATGCGCAAACGTCGCCGTATCCGGAGCACCCCATCCGGGCGTAAATGCAACGTGCCAGGGGCCATGCACAGCGAGGTCAGGGGGCAGCGCCGGAATTGTCACATCCACAACGTTGCCCGACGCCATCGTAAGCTCGTACTTACCGGCAGCAGCAGCGTGCAGGTTCAGCGAACCTACTGCACCCATAGTCACCTCAACGTTCTCCGCCGGGTGGCCATGCTGCTGGACCGCAACCACCGGGTTAAACGATCCAAGTTTGTGGCGAAATACCACAAATACCGAACCATACGGGCCAAGATTCATCGGAATATTTGTGCGACCCGCGGCTTCCAAAAATTCACCAACCGCAATGCGATGCCCCGAAGCTGGATACCATAACTCAGGCTGCTTGCCCGACACGTCAAAGGAGCCGATAAAGTGGGCGGCGGCATTATTGCGATTCACTAAAAAGTAAATATCCAGTCCCGGCGCATGACGATGAATCGCCTGTATGTTGCCCGCTCCCAGCGGAAGGGATAACAGTTGGCCCTCGGGAATTACAAACTTGCCCGCCTTCCCGGCCAACGTGTACCTCACCTTTAGTGTTTTTGCATGACCAAACGCCGGGTCGCCGCCAAACGATTGGTTATCAACCCGTAGGTGCAACGTCTGCCCGCCCCGCGTCAGCTTCTGTAACTGCGCAGTAACGTCCTTATTACCAAACCTGCCCGCACCATAAACGGCCGACAAAATGCGAATTTCGCCACTTACCGACGGCGCCACCGCCTCAAAATCTGCACTTACGCCAAGCTGCTTTAACACGGTAGGAGTTGGCACATTCCACGCCACCAGGCCCTTACCATAATGATGCTCCGTCACGCTGGTGCCGTTGCAATTGCCCCAGACCTCATTGCCAATTGCGGCTACCTGCTCATCGCACTTCGGGTAATCCGTCAAACTCGGTGAAGAGGTAGGCTTCGGCCCAATGACTGTTGCACCGGCGGCCACAAGTTCCTGGAGCTTTTGAGCAGTCTTGGGCAGCATGGTGTTGGTGTTTGGCAGCAGCAATACCCAATAAGACCGCCCTGTCGGCAGCACAACCTTGCCGTTTTTAACCGTCGCCTGCTGCAACAAACTCAGGCTCATGGCATCCACCGAAAAACTCCATGCAGGACTGTTGACCGTGCAAACGTCGCATACCTGCGACCCTTGCTGCAGCATGGTTTGACAACGATTAATATATGTGAAGAACGCTATGCCAGGCTTAAACCAGGTCTCGTTTTCGCCGAAGTGGGTCCCCCACCATCCCATCAATATGCCAGGCTTGTATTTTTTGTTAAGCGCCTCGTGCGCCCAATCATGCAGATAGCATGCATTAACACCGCTTAAAAAACCGCCATCCAGGGCCGGCTTCAAAAACGCGGGCGTCTCATTAAGTTTGCTGGTTTGCGGTCCCCCTGTCAGCGTTTCGGCTCCTACAATTGTCCGCCCATACGCCCGCGCTGCTCCCGCCACGTTACCGGCAATACCACCACGACTGTTATTCCAAAACTCGCCCATTGTTACATCACACGAGGCCGCCGCCGCGATCGTGTTAAATGGGCCGGTGTATGGCTCCAGGCACATTTTCATATCTGCGGCATCAATAAGTTTGCGATATACGTTAAAGTCATTCTTTACAAATAATTGCGAAACCGTTCGCGCCATGTCGTAGCGGAATCGCTGCGAAAGCTTCTGGCTTCCGATCGTCGCACCGCTCAAAACCGGTAGCCACGGCAGTGGATCGTAGTGCCGCATCTTTATAAAGTCACTGCGAAAATGTTTCGTCCAATTCTGCGGACCAGCCTCATAGCTATCAAACAATAGGTGATCAAACGTATGCCCTACCGCCGGCCCCAGGTGCTTCTGCAAAGCTTTTATAACATGTTCAATATGAAAGGTCGCGGCCTTGGCACTTAGCTTGTCGGCCTCCAGCGAATGTACGGTTCCATGAGGGCCTACGAGACTGTCCGGAACCGGATGGTTGGTCGCCGCGGTCGAAGTGTACCCGATCCGGAATATACGCCATTTTCCCGCCGGCGCACGCCAGTCAAGCTGCCCATTAGAATTCATATCAGCCGATATATTTTTGATCTCTCCCGGCTTTACGACCGCTGTATCGGGCAGAGCCAGTACGGCAATAGGCTCGTAAAAATTTAGCCGCGTTGGCGGCATCTTAAGTTGCACACGCACCAGCGCCGGACCTTTCACCGTCTCAATGCTCCAGACTACCCTCTTCATTGAAAGCGCCGGCGTGATCCAAGGGCCGCCGCTGGCATCCCACCCGGGGCAGTTTTCCATGCCAAGCTTCAGGTGAAGATGCTTGGCAACCTTCACAGCATATTGCACCATGCGCCAAAATTTTGGACTCCAATAACGCACCGCCGGCACGCCGCTGTTGGTAATATTGCCTGCCACATTGGCCTGCGAACCCACCGGGCAAATGGTAGCGCCCGCAACGCCCGCCTCCTTCATCGCGGTTAAATCTCGTTTGATGCCGTACTTGCTGATGCTAAGGCCCAGCCAATGCCACCAAACATAGGTGCGATAGCTGGCTGGCGGTACCGCAAAATCGCTTCTCAGGCTCGCATTCGCCCCGGCCGAATCCGCTGCATGTGAAGCCGAATTGCAGTAAATAAATGATGCCAACAGTAAGGCCGGCAAGACAATGGCCGTCGCCAGCATCTTAATTGATAAGTTCCGAATCATGATCACTCCTCAATATTAGATATTTCAGCCCACTACTGTCCGGTCAAATACGTAGGAAACATCGATTATAATCCCGTAGAATAAGGGTTTTATGCGTCTACGATAGGGTACACGATTTGAAATAATTCCGCTGGAAAAATACTCATATTTCCTTACAAAATGGCGGTTTTCAAATGCCAAATAGGGCTTCACCGGACAGCAGTGATTTCAGCCACAATACCACCATGTAGATGTATTTCAATCCAGCAAACCCCGCTTGACGCAAATACTATATCCTCCGTCCATAGGCCAGTCAAACTCTCCGCAACGCGTCCTAATTGCGGTACCACGCCAAAAAGCACGGTCTGTTTTATTACCTTGAATGGCACACCCGTAACACCTTGTTTTCTGACGACAAGTGCGTCTGTCAAGTCCTAGTAAAAAGTTGACGCGTTGAGGAGCAGTGCCAACCTATAAACAGAACCAGACAGACCACCGCCATCCCATCAGTGTTGACAACCCCATCGCGCTGCGGCATAACCTCGTCGTTGCCTGTTCGTGCCTATGCGTGCCAATGGCATCAGGCGGCATCATTGTGTTTGTCTTGGCGGAAGGATATTCATCATGGGTGGCTATAAGCTTGGTTTCATTCTCGCTGGCATTGTTATCGCTATTTTTATTGCTGTTTTTGTCTTCGCCTTGCTGCCATCACATCTTCCTCCCCCAACTGATAAAACCTTGACAGCCGGTTTTATGGATGCCATTGCCATCAAATCAAACCTCAACAGCCTCAAACCTGAACAGATCGGCTCGGGCGCCGGATTCACCTATATTAAGGCATATCAAAAGATGTGCGACCTCGCTCCCAGCTTGCGAGCCATTCGTGGCATCAGTCGCGATCCAAACCCAGAGAATAATCGCGACTTCATGGCCATCGTTTCCCTGCTGCAGCAGGCCGCGGGAAAGACTGTCAATCGGCGGCACCTGCTGTTTATCAAGCAGGCTCCGTTGCCAAGCGTTCAAGACCTGGTACAAATGAGGCTCGAAGCCATGGGCACAGCCACAATTATGGTTGGCGAAAATGACAAACTGCAATCTCACTTTAAACAGGCCCTCAAAGCGTACCAGGCAGCGCTCATGCTGGGCTACAATGAATGGAAGTATGGCCTTTTTCTCGACGTTCGTACCGCCGGCCTTGATACCCTCAGCAGCGCTGTTGACGCTATCCGTTCGTATTATGGCCACGGAAAAACCAAGAGTGAATTTCCGCACGACGCCGCCAACAATCTTCACAACTCACTCAAGAATACTGTCCAAACGTGGTACAAGAAATACGCCATCGTGCATTCCACCGATCCATACGCTGGCGACATGGCCAATATCATCAAGCACGATCAGGACATAACCTGGCGAATTGAGGCGATGATTAACCTGGGCATCGCGCGGTGGTCCACCAGCGACGCCTCCGAGGCCAAAGCCATCCTTAAATTCCTGCAGAAATGGCAACACAACCCGAACGCTTATTTGTCTGCAGCAGCCAAACGTTCGGCCAATATCACCCGCGCCGATATCCGTGCCATGGGCGTCAGCAGCGAGTAGCCTCCAAGCAATCGCCGGCCTCACCCGCTAGAGCTGCCCGCTTGCCGATGGTAATAGTGCCGCAACGCCGCGCATGCCATTGCGACACGGACCAGTTCGCTACCAGGCCCTATTCCTCAACCGACTCGCCGCATGGCCCATGCCACGCTGGCTATGACAATTCCTCACAAAACGGTATGATTTCGACATACCAGCTCGGGTGGCGGAACTGGCAGACGCGCCGGATTTAGGTTCCGGTTCCGAAAGGAGTGCAGGTTCGATTCCTGTCCCGAGCAGTTCATAAACACAGGCAACTTTCAGCACGCATGGGCAAGCCACAGCAACCAGAGATAACGTCAGCGCATTCCAGCGATATGCTGCCCGCGGCCAAGATTGCAGCAAAACCAAACACCGCCCCGGCCAGCAACAGCGCCGCCGGGCCGCCCCTCAAATCTCAAATCCCAAATCTGAAATCCCCAACCCGATCGCCAAAGCACAGCACAATGCTATCTCAACCTACCCTCTCTAAATCGCGGCCGCGCAGCGTCCCTCGCCCAAAAGCGCAGCGCCCGTTCGCTCTCTACTTTCTACTCTCTCAATCTAATTTCTCGGCCCAGCCGCGCTTTGGCTTGCGATTGCGATTGCCGGCCTAACGGGCCGTTAAAGCGATCACATAAGCGGCATGATGAATATCAGCCGCAACATGGCCTACACCGGGCTGTCTGGGGATGACCATCGCCGCCTTCGTTGGAGCAGGCTTCGGTTTAGCCTTTGCCTGCAGATAGCTGCCCAGACCTACCACAATCGTTGAAAATACCAGAATCATGATGCCCAGAGTTATCAGCGCATGCGTCACGCGGCTGGTGCCTCTCCATTCATGGAGAATAATTCCCCAAATAGTCGCGAAGATGATGATACTGGCCATGTGCAGCGTCCATCCTGAAAATGCCAATTTTTCAGGCATTTTAGACTGTCCCATCTGATAAAAGAAAAATTGCAAATACCACAGCGTGCCTGCCATCGCACAAAGTATGTAGTTACGCGTCAACGGCACACGGTCCCCATTGTGCCGCTCTGCCGGCGCTGGCTGCGTGTATCCCGGGCCATCCACCGCGGTAACCAGACGATTTTCATCCTCGCGAGCCGTGGACGCGAGATATTCATGGGCGCTTCGATTTTTTAAATGCAGGAATACGCACCACACAAAATTGGTGGTCAAGCCACCCCATAAAATCACAATCAGCGTTGGCAGGCCAGCCCATAAGTCAGAATGATGATGCGTCGCCAGAAAATGAGCCTGCTTGGCTGCGTCCGTAATCGGTTGACCGCGATCCAGCGCAAAGTTAAAGCAGGCGCTCATGATCCCCGAAAACGTGGCAATCACGATGCCCTTGAAGAAACTAAACTCCGCAACCGACGCTTTCTTTACCTCCGCAGACAGCTCGGTCTCTTTGGCTACGCCCGCCAAACCGGCCACGGCAATGCCCAAAAGACAAATAGCAACGCCCACCAGCGTCATAAGCCCCCACCCCGTGCTGATGAGTTGGCCGCCTTGATGATCCAGAAATATAGGTGGAACCAAAGTTCCCACGGCCGCACAATAACTTAGCGCCACCGCCATGCCCAAGCCCACCCCCAAGTAGCGCATGGTCAGGCCGAAGGTCAACCCGCCAAAGCCCCAGAGCACTCCAAAAAGGTAGGTAAGCCAAAACACACTGGGCTTGGCAGAAAATACTATGTGCCAAACGTTAGGCACCAGCAGCCATGCGAAAACGGTCGGCGCAACAAGCCAACTGAATATTCCACCCAGTAGCCAATAGGTTTCCCACGACCACTTTCGCACACCCTTGTACGGTATATAAAAGCTGCCCGACGCCAGCCCCCCAGTCCAATGCAAAGTTACCGCTGCGATAAAACTTGTACCCGCTGCCGACATACCTACACTCCTCGCCAAAAAAGCAATCCGTTTTGCGTCATCAGGTATAAATATCTGCCCGCCAAGGCAGCGGGCATGCCCCCGTCGCCAGAAGTCTACCCGTCCAGCCATAGTTTATGCAAGTACAATTTCATTACAACGACATACCCATTATTACCACAGCCCTCGCCGATAGCCCTTCATCAATCGTCGGCAAGTTCTGTAAATACACTGTTAAAGGCTCTTGAATGTTCGCAGCTTTTATCCGCGTAGGATGCTATTCGCGACGCAATCGGTTATCCCTCCACAAAATGCGACATACGCCGTTCGCTCTTGTTGTGACCGCCGCCCGTAGTTTGTAAGAGAACTTGAGCTAAACAAATGAATGAAGCCAGGTCAAGCCATTCTCGACCGATGGCTCTATGCTGGCAGTAGCCCCCGTCCTCGCGGCAATCATTTACAAATCGCCGCCACCCAACCCAGCATACATACCTCTCGCCATCACGAAAGCTTGCTGGCCCATCGCTCCGCCATCTTTTTCTTGATGCGCCTGTACTCATCTTCGGTAACTTCACCGCTGCTACGCATCTTTTCCAGATCTCCAAGCGTAAAGCCTGTAAAGACATGATCCTCCTCGCCATGGCGAGCGCGGCGACGAACGTAGTGCACAATCACAAACGCCAGCAAAGCAAAAATAAACAGCCCACCCGCTCCCGCAAATAGATTGTGCAGGGCATGGGCATAGCTTTCAGGTTGTGTCGTCGCTGCAGCCATTGCTATTTTCCTGTACCTTTTGCCGCTCCCCCATATTCCAGCTTCGCCAAACGCATACCAGTCGCGGTAAACAGCGCGGCCCGATTGCTATTTTACGCCCGCATGCAGCCTGATGTAAACGCACTTCAGCGCAATCATGGGCCAATCATTTGCTGCGGTCTGTTGCGCCGGCCCGCCAAACCCTGCTCCACTTGCGCCGCTATCCGAGACTTCACCAGCGACATCTCCGGACACGCCGAGCCAAGCTCTTTCGCCAGCGAGGTAACCGGCCTTCCCAGCCCACATGGATTAATTAAATCAAAATAACTTAAGTCCGTGGTCACGTTAAGAGCCAGGCCATGAAAGCTTACCCACCGCCGCAGTTTTATGCCCATAGCACAAATCTTTGCTGCCTCCGCACGCTCTGCCCCCCCCACCCAAACGCCGGTTGCCCCCTCATGCCTATGCCCCTGCACCTTAAACGATGCCAGCAGGTCAATTACCACCTGCTCCAGAAATCGCATGTAATCGTGCAGGCCCATGCCATAAGAATTCAGCGGAATAATCGGATAGGCCACCAGTTGACCCGGCCCATGAAACGTAATATCGCCCCCGCGGTCCGTATCCTGTACCGCCACGCCGCGGGCGGCCAACAGTTCCGGGGCTGCCAGCAGATGCTTTTCGGCTCCGGGATGACGTCCAATCGTTATGACTGCAGGATGCTCCAACAGCAGCATCGCGCCATGTGGATATTGGCCCTGCAGCACACGAGCGTGCAAATCCAGTTGCCTTTCAAGGGCAGCCGCATATTCAACCAGTCCAC
Organism: Phycisphaerales bacterium; assembly: GCA_013044165.1. GTDB lineage: Bacteria > Planctomycetota > Phycisphaerae > WQYP01 > WQYP01 > JABEVB01. Next base: position 5,657 of record JABEVB010000091.1, on the reverse strand, counting down.
CATCAAAAACCGGCAGAGGTCCAGCGATCATGGCGGTACTGTCGCGTTCCAGCGTCATCCTGCCTTGCCTGCTGTCAACTGTTTGCGTTCTTTGCTCTTGCGTCGAATACGTTCGACCACAAGAACATGCTTAAGCACATCGTCCACCGTGTCGGCATAAACAAAGCGTATAGCCTTGCGCACATGCGGCAGCACCTCGGCGACATTTTTTTCATTTCGCCGAGGCAACACTACCGTCTTAATGCCGGCCCGCTGCGCTGCGATCACTTTCTCCTTGACGCCACCAATGGGCAGCACCAAACCCCGCAAGGTTATTTCGCCCGTCATGGCCACATCCGGTCGAGCCGGTTGATTCAAAAACAGCGACGCCAGTGCTGTGTACATCGCCACGCCCGCAGACGGCCCATCCTTCGGAATCGCCCCCGCAGGCACATGCACATGAACATCCAGCTGAGCAAAAGCCTTTTCGTCAAGACCCAGCCGTGCCGCATTCGCCTTCAGCAACGAATACGCCGCCTGCGCAGACTCACGCATGACCGCCCCAATTTGCCCCGTCAATTTCAAATGGCCTTTTCCCGGCATTCGGGTGGCTTCAACAAAAAGTATCTCGCCGCCAAACGGTGTATATGCTAAACCGGTAGCCACGCCGGGAGTCGTGCTGCGAAGCGCCAGCTCGCTGTCAAAAAGTGTCGGCCCCAAATAGGCATGCAGGTCCCCCGGATTCACAATCACCCGCTTGGCCAGCTTAAGCGCCGCCTGTACCGCCGGCGAAGGTTTCATCGGTTGCCCCAGAGCAGTGCCATCGGTTTTACCATCAGCCGATGCCGCTTGATTTACCTGCCCCGCTGCCGTCGGATCTCCGCTCTGCGGCTTAGCCGTAGCCGGCCCGGATGCCGCGCTTGCACCTGCGGCCGACGTTTGCGGCTTAGCATTTACCGCGGCTTTTTCGGATGGCAGGTTCTCGGCAAGCTTGGCCGCCACACCTCGAATAACCGAACCAATCGTTCGCTCCAGATTCCGAACGCCGGCTTCGCGTGTGTAGTGATCAATCAGGTAGTTGAGCGTAGTCTGCGGAATCTCACATTGGTGCCGCGTGATGCCATTCTCCTGTAGTTGTCGGGGCACCAGGTAGCGCCGCGCAATAAGCAGTTTGTCCTGCTGCGCATAGCCCGGAATTTCGATAATCTCCATCCGATCTTTTAGCGCTGGCGGCACAGGCTCCATATAATTGGCCGTACAGATGAAAATAACCTTGCTCAGGTCAAACGGCACGCCGAGGTAATGATCTTGAAAAGTACTGTTCTGCTGTGGGTCAAGCACCTCCAGCAATGCGGCTGCGGGATCACCCCGGAAATCAGCCCCAAGCTTATCAACTTCATCCAGCATCATCACCGGATTATTGCTGCCCGCCTTGCGCAGCTCCTGAATAATTCTACCGGGCATCGCTCCAATATACGTACGCCGATGGCCGCGAATATCCGCCTCATCGCGTACGCCGCCCAAACTCATGCGTACAAATTTCCGCCCCAGCGACTCCGCGATAGATTTCCCCAGGCTGGTCTTGCCAACGCCCGGCGGCCCAAGAAAGCACAAAATCGGCCCTCGCCCGCCCGGGTTGAGCCGGCGCACCGCCAAAAACTCAATGATCCGTTTCTTTATCTTGTCCAGATCGTAATGATCGCGATCCAGAATGTGCCTGGCACGGGCAATATCCAGATCGTCCTGTGTTCCGACGCTCCAGGGAAGTTCCGCAACGGTTTCCAGAAACGAGCGAATGACGCCAAACTCCGGCGACGCCTGCGGAATATTTGCCAGCCGGGCCAGCTCGCGGTCGGTTTCTTTTTTTACCACGGCAGGCACGCGTGCCGCTTCGATGCGCGATCGCAAGTCCGCCACCTCGCCACTCTGCTCATCTTCTTGCCCAAGCTCCTTTTGTATGGCCTTAAGCTGCTCCTGAAGGAAATAATTTCGCTGTGTTTTATCTATGCTTGAGCGCACCTGACTATGTATTTTTTCCTGGAGTTCCAGCTGATTGATGCGCGCCGCCAGCTTGTCGCGCACACGGGTAAGCCGGTTTTCAACCCCTATTTCCTCAAGTATGGATTGCTTTTCCGCAACGGACTCATGCAGATTAGCCGCCAAAAAGTCAGCCAACGTGCCCGGCGAGTCTATATCGTTAAGTATCCCGGCGGCTTCATCCGGAATGTTGGGGCTTAGCTCTATCATTCGCTGGGCCGACTGTTTCACAGTCTGCACCAGCAGATCAAACGCGGGACTCGGCTGTGGCAGTTCATCCTGCAGGAGCTGCACCTTCGCCTTCATATAGGGGTCCTGCGATATAACCTCCAAAATTTTGAATCGCACCAGTCCATGCACCACAATGCTCTGATGCCCTTCAGGCGCTCGCAGCATCTTAAGCACAATGGCTACCGTCCCCATGGTATACAAATCACTGGGCTGGGGGTTTTCTACCAATTCGCTTTTCTGGGTAACCACACCGATTATTTTTTCGCCCGGCATCACATCATCAAGCAATCGCCGGCTGCTATCGCGGCCAATGGCCAATGGAATCACTGCGCCCGGAAATGCCACGGCCTCTCTTACGGGCAGAATCGGCAATTCATCGGGAATTCGCACCTGATGCACCAAGGGCCCGCTTACTGATGCCGTGCGATCAGTCGCTGCCGATGCTTTATCCGCCAACCGCTCCACCTCCGTGGCTGGCGCGTTGGCTGCTGCCGGCGTCGAAAGCACTGCCCCACGGCTTTGCTCGCCATTTTTAAGATCAGCCTGCGGCGGCTCTTCCGCTGCCACATCCACATCAACCCCGCGTCTAACTGCGTCCGCCGCCTGCTCAAGCAAATGGAGCAGCTCGGCAGCGGCCTGCTGCTTAGCGGCCCAAGCACTTCGCTTGCGAGCCATTTGATTCACAGAGGTTTTTGATGCTTTTGACTTCACTCGTCTACTTCACTTCCTGTTGCAAATTCAGCGCAGCCATAAGGTGTGCCGAGACGCAACGCTTTAATTAACAGTTCAGATGTTAACCGACTTTCGGAAGGGTTATCCAAAGCAAACCCTGATGGTATTCCGCGGCAATAGCTTCGCTGTCCACATTGGCTGGTACTTCCACCGTACGACCAAATACCCCGTGGTCAATTTCCATCAGATGCACCGCCACCGTGCGCGCCATTCCGGGCGGCGTGGGACAGTTACGGCGACCTCTAATGGTCAGTTGACGCTCGTCCACACGCACATCAATACGATCCTTATCCATCCCGGCGATATCCGCACAAATGACAAAAGCATCCGGCGTTTCATACAAATTCACGCTCGGCCGCCACGAATCGGTAGTCCAAAAGCCAAAAAAGCCTCGGTTAAGCACCGTATCTGCGGACGGCGCAGCGCGCCCACCCAGGGCCATCTCTTCCGGGCCGGCGAGTTTAAGGTCGTTCATAAGCGCCTCCAGATTCCTTTACGCCCAGACACCAACATCGTAGCGACAGCATCAATTCCACTCAAGCAGCTCATCCTGTTAGTCGCCTCATTCCAGCCAATTCCAAAGCCCCAACCAACACACAATACCATTGTAGCCGCTGACATCAGTCGCTTAAAGTGCCCCAAAAAAACCGCGGCAGCGACCACGCCCCAAACACAAACGCAGCGCCCTGACCTCTACTCTCTACGTCAATCTACCCTCGCGCAGCTACGCCGCTGCCAATTTTGAAATCTCAAATCCTATATCCTCAGTCACCCCCGCCAAAGCGCATCGCACTGTTGCCTCAATCTACCCTCGCGGCGCACCCGCGCCGCCCCGCGCATAGCGCCGCAGCCTGCTGCGGCTGCCCGCACCTATCCACTCGCTCGCCCCCCCCCAATACGCGCGCCGCTTCTTGTCAGTCCTGCCCCATCATTGCAATTAGGGAACTGCCACTAAGGAACCGTCGCCTATTTTCATGTCTTCTCCGCCTTTTTCTTTCGCGGTCGGCCCACCGATAGCGGCCGTAAGCGAAGCCCCACCAGCTTTTCCAGCTTGCTCATCAGGCTGGTTCCAGCCAGCGGGCGACCACGCGAGGTGCCACGCCGAAGCAGATGGGTGAAACGCCAACACTTCCGGCAGGATCAACCCTTCCGGCGGCATCTCCACCGGCAATCCCACGTGAATACGGGCGCTTGACCAACGGTACCTCCACGCCCCAGCCTCAAGCTTGGCACGCACCGCGTTGCGCTCCACATACCGCATGGCACCTGGCAGATGGCCCGGCCCCAACGGACACGAGTAGAACTGACTTTGCCACAGATGTCCACTACGAGCGTGCAGCCGGTTTACGTACTGGCTGTACCGCCAGTGTGTCCGGCCGACGGCACAAGCCAGGCCTTTCTCCCGCCGGGGCCGCAGTACCAAATGCACGTGGTTACTCATCAGGCAGTACCCCAGCACCTCCACCGCTGCGGCGCACTCCTCCGCCAAAAAGTTCAGATACACCCACCAATCCTGATTCACGAAGAATACATCCTGGCGATTATTGCCGCGCTGCGTGATGTGGTGCGGAACACCGGGAATGACGAGTCGCGCGACACGAACCATGTACGCACGCTATCAGACAATCGCGAGAAATTAAATTAAATTAAATTAAATTAAATTAGGAGACTGTGCCTAATCATTGACGTCGTGTTCCACCGCCGCGCCCGATTCGAACAATCAACCGTACGCCGTCTTAACGCAGGGATTTATCCCCAACGCCGCCGCCGTAAATGCCACGCGCCAAAATGTTTAGCGGGGCCGCCCTGCGACCCGTGCCGCGCTGCCCCACAATAAGCCAAATGCGGTTTATAACATCCCAATCACCCGCACTGGAATCTCGCAGCCGAAGCTGCGCCACCAATCAATATTATTTCATCCAATCCGCGAGTTTTCCAACCAATCAAATCTCCTCTACCACGGAAATTAGCCTAATCACGATTCGGCGGGTCACTTCACCCTTTATCACCAAATTTAAGTTCCTTCACAATCCGCCGAGCCGCTTCAGCCGCCACACCGCCGGAACTCTTCATTTCTTCACCGCTTTCCACGACACTGTTAGTCTATTAAACGCAGCCGAAAACTCTGATCCAGCATGTATTGACCATTAGTGGCTGCTTCTAACTAATACGTGCTTCGCTCTTCCAAGACTCCATCGAGATTAGTTCCTCCGAATTGCCATGATACGGCATCGCATACCATCGCGGCCTGTATCCAAGCCATCGACGCCGCAGCCGCATTGTGCAGTTCTAAGTGCACCCAACGCCGTTCCAGCTTTCCAGTAATATCTAGACATTGTGTATAAATAGATACATTCGCCAGCTTAGCATCCGACATCCTTACGGAACCACCCGAATTGCCATACCAAGCACGATACTCCGATAGACCAGCCAACAACAGTGCTATCGGAAACGCAACTAGCACCACCATCGCCACCAGCGTGCCCGATATTTTTCGACGCTGATTACCTGTGGATGGCAACATCGCATCTAGCCTGCATAAACAACATAGACCACACTCGATGCAATTGTGGGATAGTCACGAATGCCATTAACTTAGTGCCGTAAGTTCTTTTGCCATAAGCACTTACATGTAGTTGTGTAAGTATCACGATAATAGTATAATCTTGTGGTGGGAT
>JABEVB010000090.1 GCA_013044165.1 Phycisphaerales bacterium | reverse complement strand
GGTTGGGCCGGCGTGGGCGGGGAGGCTTCGGTGCGCTGCGGCACTCTGGTGCGGCGGCTCCTGGATGATTTGTCTTTTGGCCTGCGACTCATTTCATTTATTATAGGTACTATGGGTGGCCGATGTTAGCTTCGGCTGCAGGATTATCGGGTTCATGCCAAGGAAAGTGCAAATATGTCTGAACAAGAACACGTGGCCAGCGGCAGCATTGACAAGGTTGTGTATAAAGGCCGCCGGGTGGATATGGCCTTACGCAGCGTAAAAACAACCAGTGGAGCGATGATTGAGCGTGAAATTGTGGTGCATCCGGGGGCCGTAATTATTCTGCCGGTGCTTGATGATGGCCGATTGGTGCTCATTCGCAACTTGCGGCATACCGTGCTGCAGTGGCTGTGGGAGTTGCCCGCCGGCACGCTTGAACCCAAGGAAGGCCCCGCCAAGTGCGCCGCCCGCGAACTAGAAGAAGAAACCGGCTACCGCGCCGGCCGGGTTGAGCCGTTTGGCTGGTTTTACACTTCGCCGGGCATACTCACCGAAAAGATGTATGCCTTTGTGGCCCGCGAACTTACCCCCGGCCCGCAAGCACTCGAAGACAACGAAACCATCACCGTCGAATGTCTGGAGCCTGCCAAGGTGCTGGCTCTTATCAAAAACAACGAAATTGTTGACGGTAAAACGATAGCCGTTGTGCTAAAATACCTGGCGGAAACGGGAAATATCAAGGGTTTATAAACCAGTCGCGGAGCGCTTGCGTATCAGGAGTGGCGGAGCTTACATGAGTTGGCACGACAGAGACTACAATAACTCAACCGGTGGGGCCCAACTGGACTTCTCGAGCGGGCCGCTTTCTATTTTGAATTGGTCGCTGCCATTGGGCACCTGGTTGGGCGTGCGGGTCTCGGCCAATTTTTGGCTGCTGCTGGCGGTGGTGCTGGATATGGCCTACGCCCTGCGCACGGGCGATTGGTTGGCCAGCCTCATATTTGTTGGCCTGACGCTGGCGGCGCTCGTTTCGCATGAAATGGGACACCGGATATTGGCCCAATGGGTTGGTGGTCGCCACGATGATTTTGTGCTTTGGCCCGCTGGCGGGATGGTTCAACCGACAAGCCCGCCCCAGCCTTGGCCGTTTTTTTTGGCCAATGTCGGCGGCATTGGCGCCAACGCCCTTCTGTGCGTGCTTACCGGTTGGGTTTTGCATGCGCAATTTGGCGAACCCCTGCTGCTGCCGGCAAGTTTTTTGGCGGCCTTTGGGGCGATCAATCCAGTTATTGAACCGGTAGGCCATCATCTGTTGCGCAGCAGCCTTGTGATGTTTTATTATGTGAACCTGGGGTTGGTGGTCATTAATCTTTTGCCATATTACTGGTTTGATGGCGGCCCGCTGCTGCAGGCGATTTTATGGCCTTTTACGAGCCTCTACCGGGCAATTAACGTTACCTGCATCTTGGGTATGCTGCTGGCGATGCCGCTGTTTATTCTCTCGGCCGCGACGGGCAACCTTATGGCCATGGTGCTGTGGGCGATGCTCTTTTTTGCTTCGTACACCAAGCGGCTGGCCCTGATGGCCAATGGCCCGCAAGAGGTACAGGATGCCATCGCCATGAGTGCCACGCTGCGCGACTTGCCGGCAGGCAAACGCCGTAAGCTGGCCCGCCGGCGTTTTCACTGGACCAAACTCAGTGAAAACCGAGCACGGCAGGATGAAGCCAAAATAGATGCCATTCTGGCTAAGGTCAGCCGCAGTGGACTGCATAGCCTCAGCAACTCCGAAAAGCGCATTCTGCAGCGCACGACCGATCGGCTCAAAAATCGCGATCGCGATTTGGATCGCTGATTCATCCGCGGATGCGATGGGCACACTGTACATTGGCTCGGAGGCTGTTAAGCCAGCGGGGGCGTTTATCAAGCCTGCCCAAGCCATGCCGCGTCAGCTCTTAAACCGAAACTACGCGCACGAAGCGCAGGAGGCATCCTGCAACTTTCCGCTTTGGCTTTCTTGCTCGGTTAAGTAGCAGCCGGGGTCAAAACCCATCCAGTCGCCGGTGGCAGCCTCAGCGCGTGTGCGCAGGTTGCCGTTGCATACCGAGAGGAACGCGCATGAGCGGCAGCGGTGGGGGAGCTGCTCGCGGCGATTGCGCAGCACCGCCAGACGCGGGTCGGTCGCATCGCTCCAAATTTTACTGAACGGCTGTTCGCGCACGTTGCCGCAGTTGTAATGCCAACTGAACTGGTCGTAATGCACATTGCCCATGGGGTCTATGGCTGCGATGTTGCAGCCCGAGCGGTTGCCGCCCGTGCCGCGAAGTTTTTCTTCTACGGCGGCGGCCCGGTGCGGCTGGTGCTGTCGCAGCCAAAGCAGCACATACGCAGCGTCTGTGGCGTTGTCTACGGTGAGCACTTCAAGCGGCAAGCCGCGCTGGTGCAGTTCGACGCTCTTTTGGAATATGCGATCAACAATGGCCCGCGTTTGCTCGGCAGAAAGATCAACCTTCTGCATATTTTCAGCGCGGCCGCTGTAAGCCAAGTGATAAACGCACAGTCGCTGCACATCGTGGGCGGCGCAGAGCGCAAAAATGCCATCGAGGTCGGTGGCGTTGAGTGCGTGAACCGTAAAGCGCACGCCCACCTTTATGCCTCTGGCCCGGCAACGGTCTATGGCGGCAAGCGACGCCGCAAATGCCCCCTTCATGCCGCGCAGCTTGTCGTGGCGTTCAGCGCGACCGTCAAGGCTTATGCCGACGTACTTCAGGCCGCTTTCAGCAATCCGGTCGGCAACGGCGTCATCGATAAGTACGCCATTGGTGGAAAGCGTTGTGGCCAGGCCAAGGCCGCGGGCATGGGTGATAAAGTCGAAGACTTCGGGGCGGGTGAGCGGCTCGCCGCCGCTGAAAAGCACGGCCGGCACCTTAAAAGCCGCCAGATCGTCCAGCAGGTTCATACCCTCCTGCCGGGTAAGCTCACCGGGCGCGGGCTTGTCGCCGGCGGAAGCATAGCAGTGCACGCATTTAAGATTGCACCTTTTGGTAAGTGCCCACACCACCACCGGGCGCGGGACGGTACCATTGTGCGTGTGCGAATAGCGCAGGCGTTCGTTGCCGGCCTGATGGTCACAAAGCAAGTTTGTAATGCTTAACATGAAGAAACAACCTCCAAAGATGCGTCCGCAGTTTGCGGCGAAACATAAACACAATCAGGCTCAGATGCCAGCGGATCGCCGGTGAGCGCGTAGGCCCGCGCCCGACTACCGCCGCAAATGCCTTTATATTGGCAGAACCCGCACTTTCCTTTGAGCATGTCGCTGTTGCGCAGTTCGCGGAACAGCGGTGCATGCTGGTAAACGTCTACCGGCGATTGCCCGGGAAACGTGCCGCAATTAATCGGCAAAAACCCGCTGGGGTACATTTCTCCGATGTGGCTGATGAACATGACGCCGCGGCCATCGTTGGTGCCGACGATGCCCGGCACGCCGGCGGGGGCATCGCTTGATGATGGGGCACCGCTGTGCCGCGCCCGTTCGATTAGAAAGCGCCGGAAGTGGGGCGCTTCAGTGGTTTTTATGCCGAAGCTGCGACGTTGCATTTGCCTGGCCAGTCGCTCAAAGGCCAGCTCATACTGTTCTGCGGTAATGCGCTGCTCGGCGAGGCCGCGTCCGGTGGGCACCAGAAAAAAGACCGACCAGAGCTTGATGGGGTAGTTGGCCAGCAGTTCGGCCATGGCGTCTATTTGTGAATAGTTAAGCCGGGTGATGGTGGTGTTGATCTGCATGGGCAAGCCGCAGGCAACGGCATCGGCGATGATTTCGAGCGTGCGCTGAAAGCTGCCGGGCACCTGCCGAAAGCTATCGTGCGTGGCCGCGTCGGCTCCGTCGAGGCTTACGGCCAGGCGGTGCAGGCCCGCGGCATGCAGGCGTTCGACGGCGCTGCGCGTGACAAGTCGGGTGGCGGAGGGTGTCAGGGCCATGGTAAGCCCACGTTTTACGCCGTGGGAGATGATGTCAAAAACATCGGCTCGTTTGATAGGGTCTCCGCCGGTAAGTACCACCAGCGGGGGCCTGGCAAAGCGGGCGAGTTCGTCAAGCAGTTCAAGCGATTGGTCGGGCCGCAGTTCCCGCGGGTGGGCATGCGGCTGGGCCTCGGCGCGGCAGTGCACGCATTTTAGGTTACACGCGCGGGTTAGCTCGTAAAACACCACCATGGGTGAGTGCGAAAAGTCGTTGGCAGTGTACGGGCGATTGAGAGCGGCAAGCTGTGCCGCAGACGGTTTATGAGCCACCATAAAAGCATCTCCAAAACCAAACTTTAGCTGTGCTGCGCCCCTGGCCACGGCATCACCGGCCAGAGGGTCGGCCGCGGCACTCATTTGCCGCCGGCCAGCCAGTTGACTAACCATTATAACCTGTATAATCTGGATAACAAGGTCTTGTTACCTGTTTATGGAGAACTCCTATGGACCCTATCAATCTCGATGCCATTCACCAGTTTCTCGATGATGCGTTAATCGGGCGGTTGGCAATGAGCGACCCAGAAGGTCGCCCTTACGTTATTCCCATGCCGTTTTGCCGCGATGGAAACACCATTTATTTGCGTGTGCCCAATGCGGGTCGCAAGGCGGAGATACTGCGGCACAACAACCGCGTGTGCCTGGAGGTGGACTGGATCGCTGAGCAGATGCGCGACTACGCCTCGGTGCTGGTGGAAGGCCGCTTGGTGGATGTTGACGATGCTGCCGAAAAATCGGTTGCCCGCGCCGCCAACGAAAGCAAGTATAGCCGCCTGCGCCCTGATTATCGTCCCGGCCACCAGCGCTCAACGGCGTTGGAGGCTTTGCCGTTGAAAAAGATCGTCCTGGAGAACATCAGTGGCCGCAGAATGTCGCCCGAGTTAAGAGTTGCAAAGTAGTAATCGCGTTACGGCGGTGTGGTGGAGGTTTTCACTGGGCGCTGCGCGACGGTTGGCGCGCAGAGTCGCAGAGTTCGCAGAGGTGACGACGGCGGGGGTTTGCAACCACAAAGTCACCAGGACACGAAGAGTTTTTTATTGGGGTGCTGGGCGACGTCTTTGCCACCGAGTTGGCCGAGAGCGCAGAGATGTTTAAAAGTGTTTATGTGGTTAGGGGTCCAGCGACGAATCTCACCGCAGAGGACGCGTGGTAACACAGGGGTTTTAAATTATTATTTAGGGGCGCTGCGCGACGGTTGGCGCGCAGAGTCGCAGAGTTCGCAGAGGTGACGACGGCGGGGGTTTGCAACCACAAAGTCACCAGGACACCAAGCAGTTTTTATTGGGAAGTTCGGGGCGACGTCTTTGCCACCGAGTTCGCCGAGAGCGCAGAGATGTTTAAAAGTGTTTATGTGGTTAGGGGTCCAGCGACGAATCTCACCGCAGAGGACGCGTGGTAACGCAGGGGTTTTAAATTATTATTTAGGGGCGCTGCGCGACGATTGGCGCGCAGAGTCGCAGAGTTCGCAGAGGTGACGACGGCGGGGGGTTTGCAACCACAAAGTCACCAGGACACCAAGCAGTTTTTATTGGGAAGTTCGGGGCGACGTCTTTGCCACCGAGTTGGCTTTACGCCAGCGGCCGCCTTGACAATGCTCGCTTCATAGAAGGATGCGGGGTGCCGCAGGGGAGGGAGGGATATATAGTGTCCGTACTATAAACCGCATCTACCGCTTACGCGCAGAATTTGGCAAGCTTATGCCATCGTGCTTGCAAAAGGAGTCAGGCGATGGATACCCCGGTATTGTCTCGACGTGCCGCGTGTGGCGGCGATGAAGAGTT
>JABEVB010000089.1 GCA_013044165.1 Phycisphaerales bacterium | reverse complement strand
TCAGGCCGCCGCCACGCCCACGCTGCACCAAAACCACCAAAATCATCAGCAGGCTGATGAGCGTAAAAATAACAAACAGAAATGTCGTCATACCGAGCTTTCCTTTAATACTCTTGGCCGCGGTGCCATGCGGCTACCGGGATCGCCAAACGAGGCCCGCCTCAAGCAGCCTTGGCGGTTGCCGCCGCCGCGATAATGCCCGCAAACTCTTCAACAATCAGGCTTGCGCCGCCTACAAGCAGGCCATCAATGTCTGGTTGGCTCAGCAGCGAATGAGCGCTGGCCTTTTTAACCGATCCGCCATATTGAATTTGCACGCTCTGTGCCAGGCCCTGCCCAAACTGCCCCGCCAGCCGCTCGCGAATAAATTGATGCACTTCCTGGGCTTGTTCCGGCGTGGCGGTAAGACCGGTGCCGATGGCCCATACCGGTTCGTAGGCAATGACCAGTCGCCCCTGTTCAACGGCACCCGTCGGCACGCCCGCCAGGCCGTGCTGCAGTTGCGTTTGTACCACCGACTGCGTCTGATTGCCTTTGCGCTGATCCAGCGTTTCGCCAACGCACAGCACGGCAGTCATGTTGCCGGCCAGTACGCTCAAAAGCTTCTTGTTCAGCAGGCTGTCGGTCTCGTGCAGAATGTGCCGCCGCTCGCTGTGGCCAACGAGCACATATTGCACCGCGAGTTCAGCGAGTTGTTCGCAGCTTACCTCGCCGGTGAATGCGCCGTGTTTTTCGAAATAGGCGTCTTGTGCGCCGAGCTTCATGGGAGAACCTTTGATGATGGCCCCTACTGCTTCAAGGTGCACAAACGTGGGTATAAGGGCCACCTGCGCCGGTGAACCTGCCGGGAATTGTTTGACCAGACCTTGGGCCAGTTCTACCGCTTTGGCGTGCGAGAGATTCATCTTCCAGTTGCCGGCGATTAAAAACTTGCGGGTACTCATTGGGTATGTTTTCCTTTGCATGTATGAGTTACGGTCATTTGACTTTCAAAGGGTGTATGGTGCGAACATGTGTACGCGGTCATAACCCGTTATTTGGCCGCCAACACCGGAGTGCCGCCAGCCTTCGCCGCCGACACCGATGAAAACTCGCGATTAAACACGCGGGCAATATTGCGCAAGTTTTGCATCATGTCGGCAAACTGGTTGGGCAGCAGAGCCTGCGGGCCATCGCACATCGCTTTGCTGGGGCAATCATGCACTTCAACCATAATGCCATCGGCCCCGGCGGCCAGGCCGGCCTGTGCCAGTGCGGGCACAAAATCACGCACTCCGCTGGCGTGGCTGGGGTCTACGATAACCGGAAGGTGGCTGTTGGCCTTTACCACCGGTACTGCTGAAATATCGAGCGTGTATCGCAGGGCAGTTTCAAAGGTTTTGATGCCTCGCTCGCATAAAATGACTTCGCGATTGCCCTGGCTTAAAATGTATTCCGCGCTCATAAGCCATTCCTGAATGGACGCAGCCATGCCTCGCTTAAGCACCACGGGCTTGCGGGTTTTGCCTACTTCAAACAGAAGGTTGAACTTTTGCATGTTGCGTGCGCCAATTTGAAAGATATCGGTGTAGCGTTCAATAACGGCTACGTGGCGCGTGTCCATCACTTCTGTAATAACGGGCATGTTGTTTTCACGGCCGGCATCGCGCAGCCATTTGAGTGCTTCTTCGCCATGCCCCTGAAAGCTGTAAGGGCTGGTGCGGGGTTTATAGGCGCCACCACGCAGCACCGCAGCGCCGGCGGCCTTAATTTCGCGGGCGATGTCGTGCACCATCTGCTCATTTTCGCACGCGCATGGGCCGGCAATAGCCAGGCAATGTGCACCGCCCACCTTCAGTGTGCCACCGCTTGGGCACGGGATATTAATGACCAGGTCAGCCTTATGAAACTCGCGGCTCGCGAGTTTGTAGGGCTTCATAATGGGCAATACCTGCTCGACGCCAGTGATAGAAAGGAGGTGTTCCTTGTCTACCTTGCCTTCTTCGCCGACAACGCCAATAACCGTGCGAAACTGCCCTTTGGAAAGATGCGCCTGCAGGCCCAGTGTCTCGATTTGCGAGACAATGTCTTGCACCAGCGCGTCGCTGGCATCAGGCTTCAGGATAACTATCATGCAGATAAACCTCGTTTGTGGCCACAAGTGGATGCTTGCCGCTGGCTCCACCAATTTGGCCGAATTAAGCATTATGGGCAGATTTGCCAAAAATTGCCACCTCCCCGCAGTTGACTTTTTACCGCAACGCGAGGCCCCCTGAAGACTGATAAGACGGCCATGGGTTATATTATCGCCATTCGTGTTATATAATATGTAAAATGGAAAACTTAATTACGTAATATGGCGATAGTGTGCTCGCGAGCCAGTCTGCTGCTGTAGGCGTCATGCCCGCTAAGGTGCTGCTTTCCATTGCAGCTCTACCGCCACAGGGTAGTGGTCGCTTGGATACAGGCCGTTGGCCAGGTGATCACGCCAAATTTGCGCGGGCCTGTAGTGCCAGCCGCGGCTCAAAAAGATTAGATCGGTCGGCAACTTCAGCACGGGTTTTCCCACAAAGTCCTGCCATGTTCCCCACAGTACGCCATGCGGACGGGCGGCATAGTCAAACGCATCCACCATCGCTCCATGCGGGCCGCTGCCGAATTGTGTGCCCAGCAGGTTTGCGTAGAGCGGGGTAATGGTTTTGGGATGGTTCATGTCGCCCAGAAAAACCACTTGAGCGCTCGGGTAACGCTTCCATAGTGTTCGGATGCGCTGCTGCATTCGCGCTGCGGCCGCGATAGCGCCGGGTATGGAGTGGCGCAGGTGTACATCGGCCACAATGATGTCTGGTAAAACGTGTTGACGATCGCGCAGCAGCACCATGGAATAGTAGGTGTTTTCCGTGGCGTTGGCGGCGAGGTGGTGCGGTCGCACCAGCCCAAACGATCCGGTAACAGCGGTGAAGCGATCTTTGCGGTAAAAAATCTGATTCCAGGTTTCCAGCGCCTGCGAAAGACTGTTCAGCAAGTTCAGGCCCGGTCGTGCGGCCGGCGGATAATGATTATCGTAGGGCAAATAGTGGGCAAAGAACGCGGCCTGTGCCGGCAGGCAGGCCTGCGTGGCCACAATATCAGGCTGTCGGCGGTAGAGGATGTTTAGCAGCAGGCGCTGGCGTCGGGCGGCAATGCTGCCCTGATTTTGCGGCTCCGCAGCGCCGAGATTAATAGTCACTGCCGTCAGCGCATGCGGATCAACAATAGGGGTCGGCGACGGGGCGATAATATCTGCAGCGGGGGGCCGCTGCGGCAAAAAACGTGCCAGGAAAAAGATAGCCGCAATGGGCGCAGCAACGGTCAATAGCCAAGCCAAGCGTTTCATGTGGGTTTGCTCGTCGCGGGGCGGGTGGCCGGGCGGCGAAATGGCTCCATATCAGTCGGTTTTGTTTCTGCTGGGCAACATCTTAGCCATCATATGATCGGTCAATCGCGGCAGTGCACTGGAAAATACCAAGGCGAGGCGGCTGGGGGCAAAAGGCCAGAGTTCCGGCTTGGGACGCTCAGCGAGCCGGGCAATTTTCTCTCCGACAAGCTCCGCCGTCTGGCTCTTGCCCACGCCGCTGATGCGGGTGCGGCTACGGCGCGAGGCCTCATCAAAAAAATCGGTCTGCGTTGTAATGGGGTGCACAGAGCTTACTTTAATGCCGCTGCCGCGCAACTCCACGCGCTGCGCCTCGACCAAAGAAAGCTGCGCGGCCTTGGTAAGTGAATAAAACCCCATGGTGGGGAGCGATCGCCGCGCCGCCGCCGAAGAAACCGCAATAACGTGGCCGCTTTTTCGTGGGAGCATGATGTTGGCGGCTTCGACCATGACATACCATGTTCCAAGCACATTGACACGCCAGATTTCGTCAACCTGCGCCTCGTCGGTTTCGTGTACCCGTGCGACAAACCCAAAGCCGGCGTTGGCGATGGCCACATCCAGCCGGCCGAATTTTTCAATGGCAAGCTGCAGCAACGCTTGAACCTGATCGCGGTGGCTTACGTCACAGGGGTGCGCGATGACATCGGCTCCCAGCGCATGGGCCTGTTCGGCCACGGCGGTGAGTTTGTCGGTGCGCCTGGCGCCAAGCACCAGCTTGGCGCCGCGCTTGGCAAATGCGAGCGCGGCAGCCGCGCCAATGCCTGAAGACGCCCCCGTGATGACGACGGTTTTACCGGCCAGGTTAATCATGTCTTGCTCCTGTTAAGCATGGAAGTTCCTAAGCGTCGCATCGCGCCGAACAGGCCGCGGCAAGCGATTCTTACCAAGCTACTGAGCGTCCACCGTCCACCACAAGTTTCTGGCCGGTGACGTAATCCGTCTGACAAAGATACACGACTGCGGCGGCAATGTCTTGCGGCTCGCCGCGCCGTTTTGCAGGAATGCGCGCCGTCTGGCGGCGGATATCAGCTTTGTTCAGCCCCTTGTGCCACAAAATGGCTCCCGGACAAATGCCGTTGACCTGAACATGCGGCGCAGCCGCCAGCGCCAGCGATTGCGTCAACGACCAGAGCGCCGCCTTGCTGGCGCAGTACGCCATATAGCTGGGCCACGGGCGTTCGACTGAAATATCCAGCAGGTTGATGATTTTGCCGCAGCGGCGGCGCTTCATGCCGGGCAAGATCGCCTGCGCCAACAGCAGCGGCGCGACACTGTTGACGGCAAAAAGCTGCTGCATGGCCTTGGGTGTGATGTTGCCGAGTTCCAAGGGAAAAAATGCCGAGGCATTATTGACGAGCACGTCCACCCGGCCAAATTGCTTTTGGGCCGCGGCCGCCAGGCGGCGCAGGTCCGCAGGCCGATCTAGATGGGCTTGCAGCACCAGGGCCTCTCGCCCCAAGGCCGTAATTTCGGCGGCCAGCGTCTGTGCTTCCGGCACTGACGTTCCGTAATGAACGATAACATCGCACCCCTCGCGCGCGAGGGTAAGAGCCACCTCCCGTCCAATACGTTTGGCCGCACCAGTGACCATTGCTGCTTTGCCGGATAGGTTCACGACGTTTTCCCGCCGGGTTCAATCATACATGCAGTATAGCACGGCGCATGTGAGTTGGCTCGGTTCATGTTGCAGTGTTGTTGAGGAGAAAGCCAGCCGGCGCTGCATCATGAACAGCCGCCGAAGGCTCAAATGGTTCATGGCTCATCAATAAGCACCAGCGCCTGACCGGAGGCAACAGGTTTGCCCTGCGCGCAGAGGATGTCGCGCACGGTGCCGGCGACCGGCGACAATACGGCAATTTCCATCTTCATGGACTCTATTGTCACCAGCGGCTCGCCGGATTTTACGCTTTGGCCGCGGGTTGCATGGATTTTCCAGACGCTGCCGGACAGTTCGGCTCGCACGGGAGTGGCGCTTTCGTCAATGGGGCCGATGGTGTCGGCACCGACCGACTCCTCGGCGGCTGGCGGGTTGAGCAGCCCGGCCGCCTTCCATCGTTCGCGTTCAGCCTCAAAAGCCGCTTGCTGCCGCGACTTAAACTCGCCGATGGAGTCGGCATTGTCGTACAAAAATCGGTTGTAATCGCGCATTTTAAATACGCCGGGCTGAGTCTCCAGACTAAATTTGCCCTGTGAAAAATCATCGCGCATGCGGAGCAATTCTTCCGCTGACACGGGATAGAATTTAATTTGATCAAAAAATCGCAGTAGCCAGGGCTTGCCCTCAATGAAGTCGCCGGTTTGGCGGAAGGTGTTCCACATCTGCACAGTTCGGCCAACAAATTGATACCCGCCCGGGCCTTCCATCCCGTAGACGCACAAGTAGGCGCCGCCGATCCCGACGGCATTTTCTGGTGTCCAGGTTCGAGCGGGGTTGTATTTGGTGGTAACGAGACGATGGCGCGGGTCCAGTGGTGTGGCGACCGGCGCGCCCAGGTAAACATCCCCCAGGCCCAGCACAAGATAGCTGGCATCAAAAACAATTCGTTTGACGTCGCTGATGCTCGCAAGGCCGTTGATACGGCGGATAAAATCAATATTGCTCGGGCACCACGGCGCATCGGGCCGCACACCCTGCATATATTTCTGGATGGCCAGTTGCGTCGCCGGGTCGTCCCATGACAGGGGCAGATGCACGATGCGTGATGGCACCTCCGCATGTTCCATGTCGGGGAGTTGCGCTTCAGCGGCGATAAGCCAATCCACCAGAGCGGGCAGAGCCAGGCGGTGTTGGTCCACATGAAACTGCAGTGACCGAATACCAGGCGTAAGATCAATAATTCCTGCGGGCCGGTGGTTGAGCACGTACTGCAGCAGTGACTGCACTCGCAGGCGCAGATTGATGTCCAGCGCCAAGGGGCCATATTCCACCAGCAGGTAAGCATCGCCCGACTGGCGATAGACCACCGCGGCCCGCTCGGTCGTTGGCTCAAGTTTTGCAAGAATTGCATCTTCGCGGGCATTACTCGGGCTTGGGGCAATAACAGCGGGGGCCGACGATTCGGCAGATGGTGGCCCCAGGCTGTGCAGCAACGAGTCCTGTGTATTGAGCAGGGCACGGGCTTCGGCCCGGGTGAGAGGGCAAAACCGCACGGTATCGCCGGGCTTGAGCTGGCCGATTTTCCAAAGCTCCGCCTGCACGATGGTTGCCGGGCAGACAAAGCCGCCGAGGCTAGGCCCGTCGGGGCCTAAGATTACAGGCATGTCGCCGGTAAAATCAATTGTGCCGATGGCGTAGGCGTTGTCGTGGATGTTTGACGGGTGCAAACCCGCTTCACCTCCATCTCTGCGCGCCCAGGTGGGCTTGGGGCCGATGAGTCGTACGCCCGTGCGATTGGAGTTGTAGTGTACCTTCCAGTCGGTGTTAAAGAGCATGGCAATATCTTCGGGGGTGAAAAAGTCTGGCGCTCCATGTGGCCCGTACAAGACGCCGATTTGCCAATGATGGCTCAGGGGCGGCGCCAGTTCTGCCGGCAGGTCGGCCATTGCGGTGGTGGCCGGGCCGGTGGCGCGGCGAAGGTGCAGCACGTCGCCGGCGCGAAGTTGCCGGCCGGCATGACCCCCAAAGTTGCCCAGCGTGAACGTGCTGCGGCTGCCAAGGTAGGGCGGCACATCCAGCCCATGTTTAACCGCCAGATAGGTACGAAAGCCCGGCCCGGCGATGCGCCCGAGATGCAGCACCTGCCCACGCTTCACGGCCACCGGCCGATAATAAGAGATGGCCTGCTCATCGAGCCGCACTCGCATGGTGGCACCGGTGAGAGCGATGGTTGTATCGGCATTGAAGCGAAGCGTTGCGCCTGCAACGGTGAACTCCAAACCCGCAGCGTCGGTCGGATTGCCAAGTATGCGATTGGCCAGCCGAAATGATAAATCGTCCATGGGACCGGACGGCGGCACGCCCACGTCCCAATAGCCAATGCGGCCTGGATAGTCTTGCAGGGTGGTGTGCGGGCCGGGCTCGAGTACGTCTATTGTATTGGGGCCGTATTCAAAGGTTGACAGAAAGCGGGTGGATAATGTGCCCACCGCATAACCGGGGTCGCGCACAATCTGCCGCAGGTATTCAAGATTACTCTCAACGCCCGCGATGGTTGTGTGCTCAAGAGCCGTGGAGAGTTTGGCCGTGGCGTCCGCCCGGTTGTGGCCGGTGACGATGAGTTTGGCGAGCAGCGGGTCGTAAAAGGTGCTGATGGACGTACCTGATTCTACCCATGATTCAATGCGAGCATCTGATGGAAACGCAACGCAGTCAAGTCGTCCGGCGCTGGGTTGAAAATTGCGAGCGGGGTCTTCGGCATAGATACGCACCTCAATAGAGCAACCCTGCGGCTGCGGCGTTTGATAGCCGCCAAGGTTTAACTCGCCGGCGGCGGCCTGAAGCATCCACTCCACGAGGTCGAGGCCGGTGACTTGCTCGGTGATCGGATGCTCAACCTGAAGGCGTGTATTGACCTCAAGAAAATAAAAACTGCCGCTTGCCGCATCGACAATAAACTCAACGGTTCCGGCAGATTGATAGCCTGCTGCGCACGCCAACTTTACCGCCGCCGCGAGAAGTTGGCGGCGCAACTCATCGGATATGCCGGGGGCGGGGGTTTCTTCGATAACTTTCTGGTTGCGGCGTTGGATGGAGCAATCACGTTCACCCAATGCTACGACGTTGCCGCTGGAGTCGCCAAAAATCTGCACCTCGATATGGCGTGCCATTCGCAAAAACTTTTCGAGATAGATACCCGACTGCTTGAAGTTGCTTTGGCTGAGTCGCTCGACGGAGGCATAGGCTTCGGCAAGTTCGTCGGTCTGCTGGCACAGTCGCATGCCGATGCCGCCGCCGCCGGCCGTGCTTTTAAGCATGACCGGGTAGCCGATCTTTTCAGCTTGGTGCCGGGCATCGGCGGCATCAGCCAAGAGGTCCGTGCCCGGTAGCAGCGGCACGCCCTGCTGCAGAGCAATCTCGCGAGCGGTGTGTTTAAGGCCGAAGCGTCGCATCTGTTCGCCGGTTGGCCCGATGAAAACGATCCCGGCCTTTGCGCAGCGATCCGCAAATTCAGCATTTTCGCTCAAAAAGCCGTAACCGGGGTGTATGGCCTGGGCACCGGTGGCATTGGCTGCCGCGAGTATGGCCTCGACGTTCAGATAGCTTTGTGCCGCGGGCGGCGGCCCGAGACGCACCGATTCGTCGGCTTGCGCGACGTGCATGGCATGTAAGTCGGCATCCGAGTACACGGCCACCGACGCGATGCCCATGCGTTTGAGTGTGCGAATGACGCGACAGGCGATTTCGCCGCGGTTAGCGACTAGAACTTTGCTGAACATATTGAAGTTTCCTGATAAGCCAAAACCAAGCCGGTCCTGAACAAGCCCTCTATTATCCGGTGCCCACGAGCCATCACGCGGGGCTGTCCCAGATGAGCATACGTATGGGCGTAGGATTGTACGCATTGCAGGGGTTGTTCATCTGAGGGCAGTTGGATATGACGCACAACACATCCATTTCGGCGACCATTTCAACATAGCTGCCGGGGCTGGAGATGCCGTCTACAATGGCCAATTGGCCGTCGGCTTGCACAGGCACGTTCATGAAGAAATTGATGTTGCTGACGAGGTCCTTTTTGGTCATGCCGTACTTGGCCAGTTCCAGAACGAAGTTGTCGCGGCAGGCGTGCATATGGCGGGTCTCAAGGCCAAATCGCACCGAGTTGCTCTCGGCGCTGCATGCGCCGCCGCTGGTGTCGTGGCGGCCGCAGGTGTCGGCGATGATGGTAAGCATAGCGCGGGAACGGCTGGACACGAGCGTTGTGCCTGTGGACAGGAAAATATTGTTTTGGGTACGAATGGTATCCGGAGCGCTGTATCGCTCCTGATAGTCGTGGGCGTTGTAGAAGAGGGTGTCTACCGCCTGGCAGCCTTCAATATCTACGATGCGAAAAATCTGTCCGCGTTTTATCACGTGCGACCACGGAAAGCGTGCCGGACAAACCTGATTGTAGATGGCCGTTTGCTCGGTAAGCGTGCTACAGGTGAGAGTTGGATTCATGGGGATGCTCCTTTTATTATCAGCGAATAAAGTAACCGTCGGTATTGGCAAATGCTCGCTGCGCCTCCCGGCCGGCATTGCGACAGACCTGAGAACATTGCTTCGGCGGCTGCCAGAGGGTAAGTGTCAGCGGCTTGGGCGCGTAGGCGGTTGATGGGTCAAGAACATGAGGCGTGTTGGAGAGCACCACAAGAACATTCATGGTAGCCAGGAGGTCGAGGTAAACGCCCGGCTTACCGGCATTGGGCGTAAAAACCAGACCTCCCGCGGCATCTACGCGCACGTCGGCAAAGAAGTTGATGCACGGCATCAGGTCTCGCTCGTTCATGCCCCATTTGGCCAAGCCCAGAACCAAGTTGTCGCGGCCATTGCGATAATAGCATTGCGGGCCGTACCGGGCGGTGTTGGTGGCCGGGGTGCTCGGGCCGGCAAAGATGTCGTGGTGGCCGCAGGTATCAGCGACGATGGCGACCAGCGCACGGCCCATGTCGGAATACAACAAACTGCCGGCACTTACGAACGCATTGAACTGAATTTTAACCGTGTCGGCGGCGTTGTAGCGCTCTGAGAAATCATCGGCGTTGTAAAACAGCGCGGAAACACCAAGTGAGCCATCGGGCGCGGCGAGGCGCAGGGCCGAGCCTCGGCCGATGACGTGCGTCCATTTGGCACCGCCAGGAATAGTTTCAGATAGCGTGATGGAATCCGGCGGTATCGCAGCCGGAGGAACGATGGGTTTTGACATGGCACTTCTCCAAAAAATAGCCGGCCTGCAATTTTCCAGGCTGGCAGGGTAACCGATGCACAAACTATTTATGAGCGGGCAGGCGCAGCTCTGCTCCGAGCGGCGAGGTAGCGCCGCCAACCGCCATACTCGGTGATATCAAGAGCATCCATAATGGCCCATGGCTCAACTACAAACCCTTTAACCCACTCGCCGGTTTGCAGCTCAATTGAGCCAATGGCCAGCGGCGGCGGTACGCCAAGCAAAAACTCGCCCAACGCTGCATGGTTCAGCCGATAGACTTCAACCTCGATGGCACCGGCGGCCGCAGCTTCGAAGCGTACCAGCCCCGGCTTGGGTGGCTGGGTGTTGGCCAAAGCATAAAGCCGATACCGGTTGCTGGTAGTGCAACGCTGCACGAGCGTGCCGCCGCGGTCGGTAATCTGATGATGCAGTGGCTGGCCTTGCAGATGAGCGCCTACTACGGCGAGTAGCACGTGAGGTTCCCTAGGCTCATTGAGTATGTTGGCGGCCAGGGGTGATTCGCGGTTGAACTTCGCGGCCCATGCCAGGGCGGCCACGTCCTGGCCGGTGGGCGCAATAAAAGTCACACCGGATGGAATGCCGTTGGGCCGCATGCCCATCGGGCTGGCGACGGCGCAGAGATTCAAGAGATTTACAAAGTTTGTGTAAAAGCCGAGATTGCTGTTGAGTTTGATCGGGTCGGCAAGGATTTCGTCAATGCGGTATACCGTTGCGACGGTGGGCAAGAGCAGCATATCCATATGGCGCCATTGCGTCATGGTCGTGGCTGCAATTTCATCGAGTTGGTAGATGCCGCGCCAAACGTCGGCAGTGGTAACTTGCCGGGCGGCGTGAAGGATGGATCGGACACTGGGGTCGAATGCTTCAGGCTGTTGTGTCAACAGCTCTCCGGCGGCCAGCAGACGTTCTGAAACCCATGGGCCTTCATAGAGGAGTTTTGCCGCTGCCCTGAAAGAGGTAAAGTCAATTTCTACAATTGTCGCGCCAAGCTGCTTGCAGCGATCAATGGCAGCCAGATACGCTGCGGCCATTGCCTCGTCACCGAAAAATTCGCGTTGATGCGCTGGCGGTACGCCGATCCGCGGCGTTTGCGGCGAGACATTTGCGGTGATTGAAGGTATAGGCTGCGACCATCGCATAGGCCAGGCGCCGGCGCCGTCGAGCACGGCGGTAATTTCCGCAGCATCGGAACATGAATGGGCGAAAACGCTTACACAATCCAAACTGCGGCACGCGGGCACGACGCCGCGGTGGCTCCAGCGGCCACGGGTGGGTTTGAGGCCGACGAGGTTATTGAGTGCAGCCGGCACGCGGCCCGAGCCGGCGGTGTCGGTGCCCAATGCAAAAGCCGCGATGCCACAGGCGACGGCAACCGCCGAACCGGAACTGGATCCGCCGCTGATGTATTCGGGATTAAAGGGATTGCGGCAAACGCCGAAGGGACTGCGTGTGCCTGTAAGGCCGGTGGCAAACTGGTCTAAATTGGCCTTGCCGATGACCAATGCTCCGGCCTGACATAACCGCTCAACCACCTCAGCAGACTCACTGGGTGTATGGATAAATGGCTTGCAGCCGGCAGAAGTGGGCATTGCGGCGACATCAATATTATCTTTGACGACGAAAGGCTGGCAAAATAGCGGCAGGTTGCAGCCCTGAAACAGGCGAGTGATGTTGCGCTCGATTACTTGCTGGAGCCACGCGTCATCAGCAATGTAAATGAGTGCATTGAGCCGTTGGGCGCCATGGATGGCATGTTTAATGCGCTGCAACATGTCCATGGCCGCCGTGCGATGCTCGGCCGCCGTGCGGCAGTGGGCGAAACAGCCGCGCACCGTCTGCAGGTCAAGTCTCATCGGCGCGGAACCTTGCGGCATAATGTTGGGCGCAGAAGATGTCGCGTTGGCGGTGCCAGTCATGGCCAACCTCCTCGCAGCCGCAGAATCAGGCCAACAGACATCGCCAGCCATGGTGCCGTGGGTGAGCTGGGCAGACAGATGCGGTGAGTCAGGTATACGTTCATCATTATTAATCCGCTGTAAAAAATAAGACCTTGCGTGCCAGCCGAGTTACAGAATGTCGCGAACCAGTCTTTCCTCTCTTTTAATGGGGAAGCGTTCTTCAGTGTCGCCGGAGTTTTCCTGGCTGGTTTGATAAATGATGTCTTCAAGGCGTTTTTTAACCGCCAAAAAACGCGGGTCTAAAAAAATTGTTTCATCGCGCAGTCGCGGCAGAGGCACTTCGATGATTTCTTCGATGCGGCCCGGATTGGCATCAAGTACGACGATGCGGTCAGCAAGAAATACCGCTTCATCAAGATCGTGCGTAATAAATAAGATGGTGACTTCCACATTCTGCCAGATATCGAGCAGGTAGCTCTGCATTTTGGCACGCGTCTGGGCGTCGAGGGCACCAAAGGGTTCGTCCATCAGTAGAATCTGGGGCTGATTAGCCAATGCGCGGGCAATGGCCACGCGTTGCTTCATGCCGCCGGAAAGTTGCCGCGGGTAGGCGTTGGCAAAAGGCGTCAGGCCGACCATTTCGATCCATTCCATGGCATCACGTTCGGCTTCTGCGGGGAATTTGCCGCGACAGCGAAGGCCGAACATGACATTTTTCTTGACGGTGAGCCACGGAAAGAGTGTATAACCCTGAAAGACCATGCCGCGGTCGGGTCCTGGTTCGTGAGCTTGGCGGCCATTAAGCAGTACGCGTCCATTGGAGGTGCTTTCGAGTCCGGCGAGGATGCGCACGAGGGTAGATTTGCCGCAACCTGATTTACCTATTATGCATACAAACTCGCGATGACGCACCTGAAAGGTGATGTCGCGCAGGGCCTCAACCGGGCCGTGGCGGCTGGCAAATGTTTTGCCGACGCGATCTACGTGCAGCACCACCGGGCGATGGTTGATGCGCTCAAAGCGCAGTGCGACCTCGGGCGACTTGTCTCGATAGTCGGGAAGTTCAATGGGCACGGGCCACGCTCACTTCCATTGCGGTTTGGGTGTCGGCATCAGGTGCCTCGGGCGGGGCGGCCGGGGCGGGCCGCGGAATACCTTTCGCCGGGCGGCGCGGCAAAAAAAGCAGAAAGTTGAAAAGCGATTTGAAGCTGGCCCCATTGGCTTGCCATGGGAAAAAGAACTTGCCCAGGTATGCTAAAACTTGATCGGTGACGAAGCCGATGATGCCTATCGTGATGATGCCGACATAAACGTTGGCGAAATGAAAATATCGTCCTTGTTGATAGATAAAATAACTGATACCCGATGCCGCGCCGGTTAGCTCGGCTATAATGAGGTAAGTCCACGCCCAGCCGAGAAGAATACGCGTGTCGTTATAGAGATTGGGCAAAATGGCCGGCAGCACCACGCCGGTCATGAGCTTGGCTTTGCGTGCACCGAGTGTTTGGGCGGCCTCAAGCAGGGAGTGATCTATCAGTCGGGTGGTGTTGGCCACGACCAGCACCATCTGAAAAAAAGTGCCGATGAAAATGATAGCGATTTTGGGTGCATCGGCGATGCCCATGATGGCGACGCACAACGCGCCAAAGGCGGGTGCCGGCATGTAGCGGATGAAATCAATGAACGGTTCAAATAAATAAGCAAAGAACGAAAAGGACCCGCATAAAACTCCCAGCGGTATGCCGATGACTGCTGAGGCAAAGAACCCCCAGAAAATGATTTGGATTGAATGCCATAAGCTGTGCCCCAGCGTGTATTCATCGCGATTGATGGGTTTGGCCGTAAATGCGGTGTAAAAAGCCTTGAGCACCGCGCCCGGCGTCGGCAGAAAAACCGGATTAGCCGCAATGCCGGTGGCGGGCCTCTCGTGGCGGGCTAGGAGCTTGGCGTTTTGATGTGCAAACTCAGCCTTCGTGGTCAGCATGCCGGGGCTGAAAAACGCCGAATCGCCCACATCAATCACCTGAATATCGGGGTGCCAGATCGAAGGCACGTAACTCACGACGCACCAGAGGGCCAGCGGCAGCACAAAGGCGCAAATTTTAAGAAAAACACGGCGCCCGGTAGATAAATCTTGATGTATCCTAAACCATTGTGCTCGGGATGTCATTATGGTTTTCCTCGCCGATGCTCCACCCCGGGCGGGCGAGTCGCTGCTTCACCCGCCCGGGGCGCTTTTCTCTATACCTCACAGATTGTGGCCTCTTGGTCGCGTTGTCGCGGATTATTTCTTGATATCTTCTTTAGCCAAGGCGTTGACAAATTCAGGGTCAATGTATGCCGGCGTAAACTGCAGCGTTTTGTAAACGCCGTGTTCTACGTTGAATTTATCCACCACGTGTGATGAACCATAAATGGACGTAAAACCGGTTCCAACTTTCATGGCGTTGTAATCCATCTTCAGGTCGTGGAGTTTGGTGCCATACAGAAACGCTTTGTACTGCGCCGGGGTCAGACCATCGCGGGCACTCATCATTTTGATGGCCGCCGCCTGGGTCTTTGGATTCTTAATGTATGTCACGCACTTAAACCATATTTTGACAACCTTGGCCCATTCGGCCTTATGCTTGGCCAGATTTGCACGATTTACGTAGAGGCCGTCATAAATGAGACCCGGTAGATCACGGCTGGTAAAGATGGCTTTGGAACCCGGCACTTGGCGTAGCGCGTTGCCTGCGTTGGGCTGCCACGCCGCGATGGCATCGAGGCCACCGGACGCGAAGGCTTGTGGTAAATTGTTGGTGGGCATGTTGACGATGTGGATGTCCTTTTCTGTCATGCCGACCTTAGCCAGTGCCTCATCGAGCAGTAGGTTATCTACGAGGCCGACTTCCACGCCTACCTTTTTTCCCTTGAGGTCTTTGAGTGATTTAATGCCCGGCTGCGCAATGATGCAATCATTGCCGTAGCTGTAGTCGTTAATCACAATGCAGGTAGATGGAGCGCCGCCCGCTCCTACGGCCAGGCAGTCGCCATTGGTTACACAAACTGCATCCACCTTGCCGGCGGTAAAGGCATCGAGCGAAGGGCTGTAGTCAAACCATATAAACTTGACGTTGACGCCGGCTTTTTTGAACCAGCCTTTATCAATCGCAACCTGCCAAGCGACCCAGCCGGGCCAGTCGCTGTAGGCAATTGTCAGCGGTTTAGCCGCTTTGGCACCAGCGCCCAGAAGCAGCGATCCGGCAAGAATAAGTGAAGTCTTGAACCACCCCGTCTTCATAGATAAACCCCGATATGAACCATGCTCCAGCAAGTTTACAGTTCGCGGACGGTGGAGCGTTCGCAGCCGCGGCACGTTAAAGCTAAAGTGCAAAGCGCGTACCATCCGGCGGGATAAATTCAAAAGAAGTATTTGATGCAATATCGCGTGTATATGTGCAACAGTTTTGGCAGTGCTGGCTTAGCAATGCTGAAACAGTGCGCGCCGGGGCGATAAGTGCCTTGTAAGTAGCCGCCGCGGCTGATAAGTCGGCGGCGGGACGTTTGTTCGGGTGGGATGCATAACGATTGCTGCTTGCCCGAAAAATCAAAAAAAAGGGGCGGAACATGAAAAACGTTCCGCCCCAGTGTGCGTTATAAGAAAACCGAATCCGTACTCAATTAGAATGAGTAGATTACATCCATAGCCGCAGTGGTCTGGTACTTCTTGCCCACTCCGCTGCTCACGCCGGCCGCCGCTCCGCCTTGGAAAACGGCTTTGTCAGCCATGTCTTCGCGGAGTTCAGGTCGCAGCTTGAGGTACTTGCCCCAGGTCGAATTTGGGAATGGCGTAATCGTGGTGCCGACGGTGACCTCAGCGTAGTTGACGTCCGTACCTGGGTCGCCCCCTACGGTGGTGCTGTGGCCGTCAAAATAGTATTCCGCACGACCATTGAGCGTCACATAGCTGTTGATGACATACGAAGCGTAGACGGCTTCGCCGAACCATTGCGAGCTATGCGTCCCAATGCTGTCGGTATAGCCCGCCCCGTCGTATCCCCAGTCGGTTGCGGAGTACAGTGTGAGGGCGGGCATCTTAGGCAGGTTGTAGCTGGCGAGCAATTCAACCACTGAACGATAATGTTTGTTGTCGCCGTAGGCCGTGGAAGGATAGACCGGATCTTCCGGGCCGATGACCGTGGCAACATCAGCCGAAAAACCTGTGAAGGCGGCTTCTTGCGGAGTCCAGGCAATTTCGCCCAAGAATGAGCCGAGAGCATTGTTGGTCTTTTTAAATGTCTGATTCCAGCCGCGGACGAAGCCGGCCCAGAAGTTCCAGTCGGCATTCATCTGGTAGTCAGCCAAGATGCCGGTATGGGTAAGCGGGATGGCATAATTAAATTCGTAGCTGTGTGAATAAAAGAGATTGGCCGTGACGTTGGTGGTGTATTCTTCACCCAGAAGCGTCGCAAATTTTCCGATACGAACTTTCAGGCCGCCGGTATCACCAATAGGCATGGCAAGCGTGACATAGGCTTGGAAGATGTCGAACTGGTTGATCGGCTTGTAGGGATTCTGGCCGGATGCGTAGTATGCGTTGCCATGATAAAAATCAAGGCCGTTCGAATGGAAATTGTCCGCGTCCATGCCGTAAACAACCTCAACGCGTCCGCCGATGTCCCAGCCGCGCTTGCGGAAACCCGCATCGCTGAAGTTGATGGCCTTGGCAAGGGAGACATCAACTTGGTCGAGTTGAATGTGGTTGCCATTTTCGGCATCAAAAATGCGGCCGAAGTTGTTCGTGCCCGCCACATGATCAAAATTAGCGGTATAACCGACTTCGGCATAGCCTGAGACAACAATGTTGAGGTTGTTCATGTCCTGGTACAGGTTGTCACCGTTGCCGGTCGGAATTTGCTCCAAACCATATGAGAGCAACGGCGGTGGAGGCGTCGGCGCCGGAGCGGCCGCCGGCGCTGTGGCGGTAGCGTCCAAGCTGACGGTTGAATCCTGCGGGCTGATGGCCCACACAGCGCTGGCCGAAACCAGCATGGCGGCCAAAGCGACCGCACTTCGCACCTTCTTGAGGTTTGGCATGAGAGTGTTCTCCTGAAAAAGGAACCATAAAATCCCCGCGAGTTTACGAACCCGCCACGATGCATATCTCTAAAGCAAATGCTGTGCCGCCGCTGTGCAGCAGCGGCTGATTACAAAAAATCGCCAACAACACTCACATTAGCAGGATTGCCAAGGACGTCCGCCTTGAAAAATGGTCAGTAAATAGGCGGCTGTATAAAAAGTAGGCACAAAGCACGGGGCGGCGCGCGATGGAGGCTGTAACCCATTTGTTGGCGGCGAGACTTGCACAGGGCGTATGCGGCGGCGAGAATCCGGTCTATGCCTGTATTTCAACTGCTCTCGTCGCCGCAAACGTATCGCCCCTGCCCGCAGAATATGTTGGTGGATGGTGAGTTCCGCGAACATTGGCTTACCACTTTTGCCGAGCACTTCAGTCTTATTGTTGAGCTTGCCGCCGAAACTTATGGCCCGCCCGGACGCGAAGCGGCCACTCGAGCTCGCGAAGCATTTATCGCTCAACTGGCCGCATTGCGGCAAAAGCCGGATATGCTGGGTGCTTTAGACTTGGAAGTACTGGGCATTCTGCGAGAGCAGGCTCTGCGCTCCCATGGCATTCCCGATGCCTTTGCCAAAATGAAAGCCCGTGAAAATGCCGCCATGGTGCCGTTATTTTCGCAGGTGGCATGCGAACTCGATGGGCACAGTGATTTTTCTCAGGCGTTGCTTCTGGCGGTGGAAGGAGCATTTGCCGGCAACATTTTTGATATGGGCGCTACCGCAACCGCCGGCATGTTTACCGATAAATCGCCTGATTTCTTTAAGGTCCGCGCCGACGTGGGGGGCAAACGCCCCTGGCTGGTGGATGATTTTGACGCCTTTACCCGGCGCATGACGGCCAATCCGCCGCATCAAAAGGCCATGATATTTGTAGATAACGCAGGCAGCGACATCGTGCTCGGAATTGCCCCGTTGGCGCGACTGCTGGCCCGGCGTGGCACGCGTGTATGCCTGCTGGCCAACAGCCTGCCTTCGCTTAATGACATTACTTTTCAGGAACTGGGCCCGCTGCTGCGCTCGCTGGGCGAGCAGGATGTTGAGTTTAAGCGACTGCTCTCAACCCGGCGCATTTATGCCGCGGCATCAGGTGGCGGCACGCCGCTGATTGATCTCCGCCATGTTTCAGACTGGTGCAACTATGAAGCACGCGATGCGGACCTGGTTATCTTTCAGGGCATGGGCCGCGGGCTTGAAAGCAACTTTGACGCTGCTTTTACGGTTGATGCCGTCAACATGTGCATGATCAAGGAACGCATCATCGCCGAGCGGCACCATGGCAAGGTTTTTGATGTGGTGTTGCGGTTTCGGCCACCCTCGGCGGCGGCGGCGCGGCCATGAGGCTGTAAGTGCCTATAAAAAAACCCAGCTTGACCCAGCCAGGTTTTTAACATACGTAAAAATATTGTTAGCCCGCGCGGGTACGGCAACTCGCCTAGGCGGATGCCGCCGGCAGAGGATCTACCGAAACCTTGCGATTAGTGGCAAAGTGCACCGTGCCATCCGAAAGAGCAAAGAGCGAGTCGTCGCGGGCGAGGCCGACATTTTTGCCGGCTTTGAACTTGGTGCCGCGCTGTCGCACAATGATCGAGCCGGTGGTGACGACTTCACCTGCATAGGCTTTAATGCCCAGATATTTAGGATTGCTGTCGCGTCCGTTATGGGTTGAGCCTTGCCCTTTTTTATGCGCCATGTTGGTTCTCCTGCAATTTCAAATAAACACTGCCGCGCCACAATGCCTGCAGTGGTTGGCCTTCTGCCGTCGAAAGCCGCGGTTGGTTAAGCGGCTCGCAGCACATGCAAGCCCTCTTGACGAAAGCGACAACCATCTTTCGCCCCGCAGTCAAGACCATTAAATGTACAAAATACCGCCAGAAAAGGCAAGTCGGCGTCGCTTAACACAAAAAAGGGGCCTGTGTCAGCTTATGCATGCTTTTGCCCTTGGCCGCGCGGCTGCACAGCGAGAGCCCCGATCTTTGGCTCCCGGCCACAGAGGCCTGTCCCGGCCAGCGCCGGGAGATTTCGCCCTCCAAGGCTTCCCGATAAGTGGCTCCATGCC
>JABEVB010000088.1 GCA_013044165.1 Phycisphaerales bacterium | reverse complement strand
GACGAACAGGTGTGGATGGCCGAAGAAGTCGAAGAATGGGGCAACTACGGCGTGCGCTTTCGCTATTACAGCCCCGACATGCAGAACGGTTTTCCGGGCCTGGTGCTCAACACCGTTACTTACATGCTGAACAAGGACAACACCATTCACGCTCGCTACCGCGCAAACACCACCAAGCCCACCATCATCAATCTCACCAACCATGCATACTACAACCTTAATGGACCGGGCAAGAAAGTGCTTGATCATGTGCTGGAGGTTAATGCCGACCATTACACCCCGGTAGACAAACTGATGATTCCCACCGGAGAAATAGCCAGCGTTGTCGGCACGCCGCTGGACTTTCGCAAGCCCACCGCCGTCGGTGCCCGCCTGCAGCATTTTTCCGGCAAGGGGGACCCGCACGCATTGCCGTTCGGGTACGACTACAACTGGTGCCTCAATGGCCCGATGGGCAAGATGTCGCTGTGCTCGCGGTGCACGGCTCCGGCCACCGGTCGCGTGCTGGAAGTCTACACCACACAGCCCGGTGTGCAGGTTTACACGGGCAACTTCCTTGATGGCAGCATCAAAGGCATTGGTGGAACGTATCCGTACCATGGCGCTATCACCTTTGAAACACAGCACTATCCAGATGCGCCCAATCATGCCAATTTCCCATCCACCGTGCTGCGGCCCGGCTCGATGTATCACGAGAAGGCTTGCTTTAAATTCAGCACTGTTTAATCAGGTAGTACCGCTGTGCAGGCGGCGGCAAGATGAACTTCATGAGTGGCCGCGGAGCGTACGCTCCGCGGCTTTTTTTATAGCGTCGTTGCCTGCACGGTGTCGCTGTGTTATGCCAACTCAAGCCATACTCAAAACGGCGGGTGGTTATAAAGATGCGTTTGGTGCACCTGCGCTATCGTAGCCAGCATTAAGCTTGATTGTTGCTCGCTTGGCTTATAGTCTTATGTTTTGCCGCCGCGTGACTGTGTAGGTCGGGGCGGGCTGTGCGATGCGGTTTTCAAGGGAAGTTTGTGATGCGTTTACAAAATAAAGTAGCGATTATTACCGGGGCGGCCACCGGCATAGGCTCGGGTATTGCCAGGCGGTTTGCGGCCGAAGGGGCTGCGGTTGTGGTGGATTATGTCGGCAAGCCGGGAACGGCAGAACCTGTTGTAAACGCCATTAAGGCGGCTGGAGGCAAGGCCTTGGCGGTGGCAGCGGATGTTTCAGACCCGGCGCAGGTGGCCAACCTTGTGGCTACCACGGTCAAAACCTTCGGCTCCCTGGACATTCTGGTGAACAATGCCGGCATTGAATACAAGATTCCATTTACCGAGTTCCCGCTGGATAAGTTTCAAAAAATTATGGCTGTTAACCTGCAGGGGCCATTTTTATGCGCCCAAGCCGCAGCCAAACAAATGATTCTTCAGGGGCGGGGCGGGCGAATTATCAATATCAGTTCGATTCATGAAGATCTGCCCATGCCCACCAATGCGCCATACTGTGCCAGCAAAGGAGCCATTCGTATGCTTACGCGAACCATCAGCGTTGAGTTGGCGCCGCACAACATTACCGTCAATAACATTGGGCCTGGCGCTATTTTCACCCCTATTGATGCCGACGTTGAAGCCAACAAACAGATTGAAGATGCCCTCATGGCCGAAATTCCCCTGCACCGCTGGGGCAAACCCGAAGAGGTGGCCGGGCTGGCGGTTTACCTGGCTTCGGATGAAGCGGGTTACATTACCGGCTCGACCTATTTTATTGATGGAGGCATGTTGCGGCAGGCTGGCAGCCTTTAAGGCTTCGCCGGCAGCCATAAAACATGCCCGTTCGAGACACCGCCTGTCGGAGCCGATGTCATGGGGGCCATCAGCCTTTACTTTCAGGTACATCAACCCTATCGCCTGAAGCGTTACAGCGTATTTCAGGCGGATGCCGATTATTTTGATCGCCTTGGTAATCGCAGCGCAATGGAGCGGGTTGCCCGCGATTGCTATCTGCCGGCGAACCAGGCGCTTTTGGACGTATGCCGCCGATTGGGCCGGGCTGTGAAAATCAATTTCAGTATCACCGGCACGGCAATGGAGCAAATGGAGGCTTTCACGCCGGAGGTCATTGAATCTTTTCAAGCGTTGGCGCAGACCGGTTCCGTTGAGTTTTTGAGCGAGACGGCATTTCACAGCCTCGCAGCGCTCTATTCGCCGGCGGAGTTTAAACGCCAGGTGCGACTGCACGCGGCCGCCATCAAGCGATTGTTTGGCCCGCAACCCCGGGTGTTTCGCAACAGCAATCTGGTATACAACAACGACATTGGCCAGCTTGCAGGCGAGTTGCGGTTTGCGGCTGTGCTTACCGAAGGGTGGGAAGGCGTGCTTGGCTCCCACAGCAGTTCGGCTGTTTACCGCGTGCCGCGAAGCAGCGCCGTGCTTCTGCTTCGGCACTACAGGCTCAGCGAAGATATATCGCACCGGTTTGGTATACAGTCATGGAATCAATGGCCGCTCACCGCCGAAAAATATGCCGCATGGCTTCACGGCATGAATGGGCAGGGGGCAGGCTGCATTGTCGGCATGGATTACGAAACCTTCGGTGAACGCTGGCGAGCCGACACCGGCATCCTGGATTTTTTAAGCGCTCTGCCCGAAAAGATACTCGCGCTTGGTGATCGCCTGTGTACGTTAAGCGATCTGGCCGCTGGCGCAACACCGGCCGGTGAGTTGTCCATCCCTCAGTACGTATCCTGGACCGACCAGTCGCGCGACCTTACACCGTGGCTCGGCAATGCGATGCAGGCGGACGCCATGCAGGAGCTTTATCGTTTGGAGCCGGCCGTGCTTGCAGGCCAAGACGCGCAGGCCCTTACCGATTGGCAGCGCCTTACCTCGGCCGATCACTTTTTATACATGAATACGCACTATTTTAAACGAGCTGATCTCGGCTGCTTTAGTCCGTATGAATCCCCTTATGACGCATACATTAACTACATGGGTATTCTTGATAATTTGTCCTCACGGCTGGGCCATGCCCGGTAAGCGTAACAATTGTACGAATGACATGCCATCGCGTAACAGGCTAATTGGCTCCAGCCGCACTCTTGGCCCAACTCTCTGCCCTGTAATGTGCTAGCATTTTGACGCTGCCGATGCCTCTACGCTTTACACGTAGGCTCTCCGATGGCACACTGGCGGGCATGAATACGTCAACCACCACGCACCATGCCTCGCATACCTCCGCCGTCGAACCCGATTTGTCCATTCGTGTGGGCAAAATGCATTTTAAAAATCCGGTGCTTACCGCATCGGGCACCTGCGGCTATGCCGACGAATATGCTCATTAT
>JABEVB010000087.1 GCA_013044165.1 Phycisphaerales bacterium | reverse complement strand
TGGATGCCGAAATCTCCCGGCGCTGGCCGGGACAGGCCTCTGTGGCAGGGAGCCAAAGATCGGGGCTCTCGTGGCGCAGCCGCGCGGCCAAGGTCAAAAAAAAGCATGCATAAGCTGCCACAGGCCCCGGTATACCAAAGCAATTCAGCCACGCGCCAAAATCGCTGCGCTGCGGTATATTCTACCCCTTGTGAAAACCGCCTTGCCGGCGCCGCAAAACCCTTAATAATCGGCCCCGGCAGAGTGCCGCAGGAGTATGATCTGTGATTAATTTTGTAAAGATGCACGGCATAGGCAACGACTACATTTATGTGGATGCCTTTCAGCAGCAGATAAAAGACCCCGAAAAACTCGCGGTCAAAATTTCCGATCGCCACTTCGGCGTTGGCGGCGATGGCCTGATCTTAATTGGCCCGCCCACCGCCGAGGGCCAGAGCAAAGGCGCCGCCGTGCGCATGCGCATGTTTAATGCCGATGGCAGTGAGTCGGAAATGTGCGGCAATGGCGTGCGGTGCGTGGCCAAATACGCCTACGATCATCAACTCTCCAGCAGCAACCCCATGCGCGTGGAGACCGGCCGCGGCGTGCTCACCCTCGACCTGTGGATGCAGCACGGCAAAGTAAACCAGGTGACGGTCAACATGGGCCAACCCATCTTAAAGCCCCTCGACATACCCGTTATGATTACCGGCGTCGAGCAGGTGGTGGATTACCCCATCGAACCCGCTCTCCCGCTGGAAGCCCTTACCGGCCGCGACTGGATCAAACTCTGCGGCCTCGACGACAAGATGACCTGCGTTTCGATGGGCAACCCCCACGTGGTGTTTTACTGTAAAAACGTGGCCAAAGTTCCCCTGGAGATGGTTGGCCCCATCATTGAAAAACACACCCTGTTTCCGCGGCGCGTCAACGTGCATTTTGTGCAGGTCCATAACCCCGGCGAACTGACCATGCGCACCTGGGAGCGAGGCAGCGGCATCACCCTGGCCTGCGGCACCGGCGCTGGAGCCGTGTGCGTGGCCGGCGTGCTTACCAACCGCACCCAGCGTATTGTGCTCGCCAACCTGCCCGGAGGCCGTCTGGCCCTTAAATGGAGCCAGCCCGACAACAGCGTTCACATGACCGGGCCGGCGGTCGAAGTATTTTCAGGGCAATTTCGCGAGGACATTGACTGACCGGCGCCGGCGGCATGAGGCCTTTAACAGCCGGATGCCGCGTTTTATTTTTTACCACTGAACATAAAATTGGAGTAAACGATGGAACTGAATATTGCGGTATTGCCGGGCGATGGCATCGGCGTAGAGGTCGTTGCCGCTGCCATGCGAGTGCTCGACGCTGTAGCCCACAAAGCCGGGCACAAAATAAATGCCGTGTATGGCGATATTGGCTGGGCCGCTATAGACAAGCATGGCGACGCGCTCCCGGCCGCCACCCGCGACATCTGCAACCGCAGCCAGGCTATTTTGTTTGGAGCTGTGGGCCTGCCCGACCGCGACAAAACACTGCCGCAGGCCAAACGGCCCGAACGCGTGGCCCTTTTAGAACTGCGCAAGGGCCTCTTCGCCAATTTGCGCCACGTTGTGCTGCCCGCGGGCCTCGCCAATCGCTGCCCGCTTAAAAATGAACTCATCGCCCGCGGCATAGACATCATGATTATTCGCGAGCTTACCGGCGGTCTCTATTATGGCCAGCCACAGGGTGTTACGGGCGCTGCGCCCCACCGCAGCGCGGTAGACACCTTGGCCTATAGCGAGCACGAAATACGCCGCATTTTGCGCGTCGGTTTTGAAACCGCCCGCAAACGCCGCAAGCGATTGCTCAGCGTAGACAAGGCCAACATCCTGGCCACCAGCCAGCTTTGGCGCGAAATTGCCACCGACATGGCCAAAGAAAATCCGGACATTCGCCTCGAACACATGTATGTGGACAACGCTTCAATGCAGCTTCTGCGAAGGCCCTCGGAGTTCGACGTGATCGTAACCGAAAACACCTTCGGCGATATTTTAAGCGATGAAGCTTCAATGCTGGCCGGATCCATCGGCCGCGTACCCTCCGCATGCCTCGGCGAGCCGGATGCCAAAGGTCATACCGCCGTCCCATTTTATGAGCCTATTCATGGCAGCGCGCCGGATATCGCCGGACAGAACAAAGCCAATCCGGTTGGCACAATTTTGACGCTTGCCATGATGCTCACCTACACCTTTAACCTCACGCACGAAGCCAAAGCAATTGAACAAGCCACCTTTGAGGTGCTAAACGCCGGGCAGGTGGTCACCGGCGATCTCGGCGGCAGCGCCACCTGCTCGCAGATGGCCGACGCAATTATCGCGGCGCTCAAGCACGTCAAATAACTGAACGCGGCCGCTCGCGGGGCAAACTCAACCGCCGCAACATGCGAAACGATGCCACTGGAGCCGTCCACCGGCAACCCGGCGCATTGCGAGGCATGACCGCTTTTTTCTCTCACCTGACTATAGCCAACTCGACGGGCCAATCGTCATACATCGTGCCAATAAAACCATCTTAGAGCCTGTTTGAAAAGGCTGGTGCGGTCGGATTGCGGCCCAAGGTGGCCGGATGCAAGGCCGCAGCTCCGAGGCATATTCGAAAATATGGCGA